>JAQGNC010000044.1 GCA_028292065.1 Betaproteobacteria bacterium | reverse complement strand
GCTTCGCCGCTCGGCGCGTGGACCGACGTATATTTGAACCACGTCAGGAACACTCGCGACCTCGTCTGTTCGAAAAGGCGCATCCAGTAGCGCGTCTCGGCTTCGAAGACGTGCACGTTCGCGCGGGTCCACGCGGCGCGCGGCGCGGCGAAGATGCCGGCGTAGATCGAGACCGCGCGCGCGAGGTTGCGCACGAGCGAGGTCTTCGCGAACACCGCGTGCGGCAGCGTGGTCGCCGATGCGCGCAGCGCGACCGCGTGCATGCCGTGCTCGCGCAGCTCGCGCATGCGCCGCGCGTCGAGAGGGTCCTGCGGGAATCCGAAGAGCCCGACGATACGGCGCCCTTCGAGCTCGGAGCGCTGCCAGAAGAAGAAATCGGAATGAAGCGCGGGCGCGTCGAGATTGAACTGGCCGTAGTACTGGATCGCGATCGTCGGGTTGGTGATCGGCACGGACGCGGTCTGCGACGCCGCCTCCTCGCGCTTGCCCCGGCGCAGCAGCCGTTCTCCGATCACTTTCAGGTCGCGCGCGAGCACCGCCGGCACGAACGGCGCCGGCCGGTAGGCGCGTCCCAGCGGGCGCAGCGAGACCGGCCCGAGCGACGCCGCGTAGCTCGCAAGGCCGGCGAACCACGGCTGGTTCTCGCACCAGATCACCAGCGCGGGAGGCGGCGCGCCGCGCCGGGCGTGCTCGAGGCACACGTGTGTCAGGTAGACGCTGCGCCACACGCCGTCTCCGGCGACCAGGGTGCGGCCGGGGACGCACTGCTTGCGCACGTAAGTGCTGCGGTAGCGCGACGGGTCGCCGGGCGCGGGTGCGTCCGGGAAACCGGGCTCGCGCTCGATGTGCGAGAGCGCGTCGGCGAGATCGCGATAGTAGGTCTTTAGCCACACGAGCAGCCCTTGCGGATCGAAGGTCTGCGCCGCGTCGAATTCGAGCCGCGCGGCTCGAATGCCGATACGCTTGCACATCCTCGCCGCCAGGCGTGCGGCGCGCGGGGTCGCGTCGACGTAGTAGAACGCGCAACCGTCGGCCGCGCGCCCGGCGCAGCGTCGGCGCAACACGGGCCAGATGGTGAGCAGCCAGTCGACAGTCGTGAGCCGTTCCGCGATGTAGTGCGTCGCGGTCGAGGTCACGAAGGCATGTTCCAGTCCACGAATTTCTTGCGCTGGAGACGGTCGTCGAGCGCGACGCCGGCGAGCTGCTCGACGATACGCGCGCTCGCGTGACCGTCGCCGTAGGGGTTGCGCAGCCCGCGCAGCGACGCGCGAAACTCGTTACTCGTTGCGCGTTCGATCGCGCTGCGTATTTCGATCGCGCCGTGGCCCGTGTCGACGACGTTCGCCGCGCGCTCGAATCCGTCCTGGCGCGTGCCGATGTTGACGACCGGAAGCTCGAACGAAGGCGCCTCGGCGATTCCGCTGGAGGAGTTTCCGACCATCGCTGCGGCGTGCGCCATCAGGTCGAAGTAAAGCCTCGCGCCCGCGTTCTTGACGAGGCGGACCGTGGCCGTGTGTGCGGCCGCGTAGGCTTCGAGCGCGGCGATGATGTCGCTGCTTCCGGCGTCGGCGTTCGGATACGTGATCACGAGCTGGGCGTCGACGCCTTCGAGCGCCTCGATGAGCGACGAGATCTGGCTCGCGCGCTGCGCCGCCTCGAGGGTGACCGGGTGGAAAGTCACGAGCAGGAAAGGCCGGCTCGGGTCGAGGTCGAACTCGCGGCACACCTCGACGCGCGACGCGCGCGAGTACTTGCCGATGCGGTCGAGGCCCGGCGAGCCGAAGTTGAATACGCGCCACGGCTCTTCACCCATCTGCAGCAGCCGCCGCCCGTGCGTGGCGGTCGTGACGAAGTGCAGGTGGCTCATCTTGGTGAGCGCGTGACGGACGAGCTCGTCGATCGCGCCTTCGGACACCTTGCCGCCGTAGAGATGCGCGACCGGGATGTTGAAAGGAACGGCCGCGAGCGCGGCGCACAGCATCTCGACGCGGTCGCCGATGACGACGAGCAGGTCGGGGCGCCGCACCGCGAACGCCTGCGAAAAGCCGAGCACGCCCACCCCCAGCGACTTGGAAATCGCCTCGGCGCTGTCCGAATCGAGCCGCATCTGCAGCCCGCGCTCGTAATCGAGCCCGCGCGCTTCGATCTCACCGATCGTCGGCCCGTAGACCGGCGAGAAGTGCGAGCCGCTCGGCATCAGGCGCAGCGCGAGCCCGGGATGCTCGCCGACGCGGTCGAGCACAGGCTCGAACAGGCCGAAGTCGGCACGGCTCGTCGTGACTGCGGCGATCTCGCGCGGGGTCGCCATGTCAGTCGCGGTACTTGATGACTTGCGCCGGGTTTCCGACGGCAACGGCGCGCTCCGGGATATCGTACACCACGTTGGACCCGAATCCGACCGAAGCATCGTCGCCGATGATTCGCCGGGGCCCGACCACGGCTCCCCAGCCTATGACCACTCGCTGGCCGATCTCTACCTCCGCCCCGACAGCCGAACGGCCCCCGATCAGCGTGTCGCAGCCGACGTGCGTGTCGTGTGTAATGACCGCGGACAGACCGATCCAGACGTTGTCGTCGATCGACGGGTTGTCGGACAGCACGCACCCGGCGAGGATGACGACACCCCGGCCCAGTCGCACATCGGGTGAAACGAAAGCCGTGGGGTGTATGGCGTTCGTCAGCTCGAATCCGGCGTCCAGCGCGATCCTGCGCAGGCGCGCACGCGGCTTCGGATTGCCGGCGGCGACGACGGCGTGGCGCACACCCTGCGCGAAGAGATCGGGAAGGACATCGTCACTGCCGAGGATGGGTTTACCGCGCAGTTGGGTGCCCCACCGGCTCGCGTCCGGATCGACGAAGCCGACGACTTCGATGCCGGTGTCGTAGCTCAGGTTGTAGGCGACGATGCGCGCACCGTCGTTGGCACCGAGGATGACGACTTTCTTAGCCATCCGAAAAACCGCCGATGACATCCCACGTGATCGGCTCGCCCGCGGCGATGCGCCTCAACGCGACTCGCCCGGTGATCACGTCGAGCAGGTCCTCGCCGAGCCCGCCGCCGGGTCTTTTGAACGCGATCGCGCCGGGCCCGAAGCGCTCGCCGCGCTCGATGTCGCGGTCCGCGATCAGGCTGCGGCGCATGAGGCGCATGTTGTCCTGCTCGAGCGGCGTGGGCCGCTTGCGCGGGTCACCGAGCGCCGCTTCGATCGTGCGGATGCCGGCGATCATCCGCTTCAACTCGTCGGGCTCGAGGGACGCTTTGTGGTCCGGCCCGGGCAGGGTGCGGTCGAGGGTGTAATGCTTTTCGAGGACGGTCGCCCCGAGCGCGGCCGCGGCGAGGGGGATCTCGATTCCGACCGAATGATCGGAGTGGCCGGTGTGCACGCCGAACGCGCGGCCGAGGGTGCGCATCGCGCGCAGGTTGGTGAGCTCGGGCGGCGCGGGGTACGCGGTCGTGCAGTGAAGAACGACGACCGGCGGGTTGCCGTTATCGGCGAGTATGCCCAGCGCGCGCTCGACTTCGCCCAGGTTGGAGCCGCCGGTCGAGAGCACGACGGGCAGGCCGCTGCGCGCGGCTTTACGCAGCAGCGAGTAATAGACGACTGCGGCGGAGTCTATCTTCAGCGCGGGGACGCCGAGCTCTACCAGGAAGTCGACGTCCTCAAGATGCCCCTTGGACATGAACAGAATGCCGCGCTCGTCCGCGTGCCGCTTCAACTCGCGGAACTGGTCGTACGAGAGCTCTAGCGCCTTGAGCATCTCGTACATCGTCTGCGTGTCGCCGTCGGAAGTCT
>JAQGNC010000031.1 GCA_028292065.1 Betaproteobacteria bacterium | reverse complement strand
TGTGCCCTCGCGTATTCCGGGAACGTGAGCGAATTGGAAGATTACGACCGGATATTCGAGAAGGGACATCGATTGAATTTCGTGCCCATGATCACTCACGACTACATCAAGCGCGCGCTGAAGATTGCGTACCGCAGATGGGCTGATTCGCTTGAGAAGGGCGCCACAACAGGCACGAAATGACCGTTGAACGACTTAATCGCTAGAGAGTGACTCGAAGTGAGTTCTCGACCGCACCGAACAAAGGCGCACTGTGCGCGCGGCGTTCGCATGCCCGGCATTTGCCGCTGCAGCAGATCTGGGCGCCATGCGCGCCGCTACACACCGCGAGGTGAATGCCGCGGCGCGTCGTCGTCAGCATCAGCAAGCAAGACCAGCAGCACCGCGGCGCCGTTATCTGCGAATTCGGCACGGAAGATTGAGCAGGAGGCGAAGAGCTCTAATTGCTTGGATGACGAGCTTGGGGGATACGACGCGATCGATGCTGCCCTTGGCTGAAGGCCGCGCCCTGGTTGTCGCGCTTCTGCTGCTGGGCGGCTGCGCGGCCAGTGACTCCAAACGCGAGCCTGCCACTTACGATCCGGCCGTTCATGCTCGAATCCGCACGTTCAACGTGAACGGCGCGGCTATCGTTTTCTATCCGGGCAAGACGTGCACTTCCCGCGAAGATGCGCTGACCGCCTCGCACGGAGGCTATTCGATGCTGAGGGCGAATCGAACGCTCGGAATGCCAGTGCCGAGCGATACGCCGCGGGCTTATCACGAGAATATTGTCGTCGGAGCACAGCCGCTCACGATCGCCTCGTCATTCGAGCTCCCGGGTGCGGTGAAGGTCACGTGCAACCCGTTTTCGGTGTCTTTCACGCCAGAAGCCGGGAAGGACTACGACGCGCACCTCGCATTCAGCAACAACCGCTGCGGCATCGACATCCGGGAGATCACCGTCACTGAGCAGAAGGTAGAGACGAAACCGGTGCGATCACAGTTTGCGTCACGATGCTCGGACTTGCAGCCTCGTTGAACGCCCGTCCTGCCGGCTGCAAAAGCCCAAACGGTTCCGCGAAGAAATGGCGTATGCACCTTCGCCGCTTCACCGCACTCGCGCTATTGCTAATGGGCATTCCGCCCGCACGCTCACCGGCGACTATGTGCATACCGGCGAGCTCAACGCGAACGGCGCTGCCACGCTCGAGACGGCGGGCGCGCTCACCAACCGCTCAACGTTGCTCGCCGGCCGCTCGCTGACGGTCTCGACGGCTCCGGTGCGCTGCTCGCCGGCCGCACGCTCGACCTGAACGTCAGCGGCGACGTCATCAACAGCGGCACGCTCGCGGGCCGTTCGGTCGTGAGCCTGACCGCCGAGAACGTGAGGAACCTCGGCGGACGCATCTCGGGCGCCGATACCTCGGTGCGCGCGCGCACCGATCTCGACAACCTCGGCGGCCTCATCGAAGGCGTCGACAGCGCGGCCGCTACCGCGGGGCGCGACGTGAACTTCACCTCGACCACCCGCGACAGCCAGAGCGCGCAAGGCGCGCGCACCGGCGTCGGCCGCGTCGCCGCGATCCACGTGAGCGGCCCCGCCGCGACCCTGCTCATCGCCGCGGCGCGCGACGTCAACCTCAACGCCGCGCAAGTCGTGCACAGCGGGCAGGGCGGCAGCACGACGATTGCCGCCGGCAACAACCTGAACCTCGGCACCGTGACCGAAACCAGCCGGCAGGGCATCGTCTGGGACGGCAGGAACTTCCGCAACGATACGACGCGCACCGAAGTCGGCACTTCGATCCAGGGCAGCGGAAATATCGGCCTGAGCGCCGGCACCGACGTCAACGCGCGAGGCGCGAACGTGACGAGCACGCTGGGGGCGATCGGCGTGGACGCCGGACGCAACATCAACCTCAACGCGGCGCAGGCCAACGTCACCGTCGACGAAGGCCACCAGTCGACGGGCAGCAACAGCCTGTTCTCGAGGAAGACGATCACGACGCGCGACACGCTCGATGCGACGACTTCGCAGGCCACGACGCTCAGCGGCAACACCGCGGTGCTTCAGGGCGGCCTCGCCGGCAGCGGCGACATCAACGTGCGAGGCAGCAACGTCGTTTCGTCGCAGGGCACGACGCTTCTTGCGCCCGGCAACATCAACCTCGAATCGGCCACGGATTCGCGGCTCGAGACCCATTCGCGCGAAGAGCGCAAGAGCGGCATCTTCAGCTCGGGCGGCTTCGGCCTCACGATCGGCAGCCAACGCCAGAGCGTGGATACGACGGGCGCACGCACCTTCGCCGCACCGAGCACGGTGGGCAGCACCGACGCCAGCGTGGGCCTATTTGCGGGCAACGCGTTCAACCAGATCGGCAGCAACGTGACGGCGCCGGCGGGGGATGTCGACATCGCCGCGAAGAGCGTAGTAATTCGCGAAGCGCAGGAGACGAGCCGCGATACGCGCGACACCCGCTTCAGCCAGTCGGGGCTGACGCTGAGCATCACCAGCCCGGTGCTAAGCGCGATCGAAACGACGCAGCAAATGCGTGCGGCGAGCAGGCAGACTCAGGATGGGCGCCTCCAGGCGCTGGCGGGGGCGACAAGCGCTCTGTCGGTGGCGAATGCGGCCTCTGCGATTAGCGCGGGCGCCGGGTCGAGCAACGTTGCCACGCAGGCCGGCGGGGTCAGCATCAGC
>JAQGNC010000012.1 GCA_028292065.1 Betaproteobacteria bacterium | reverse complement strand
TCGCGCTGCACGCGCGTGCCGGCGAGAGGCTCGCGCGGCGTTTCGGCGAGCTCGGCTATCTCGCGCGCGAGCTCGCCGGCGAAGTGCCGTCGCTGATGGCGATGCTCGCCGCCGCTGCGGTTGAGTGATCGAAGCGGCGAAACCCACCTCACCCTAACCCTTCCCCTGAAGAGGAGGGGACGTGATCCGCGCTGCGGATAACTCTCCTTCCCCTTCAGGGGGAAGCCCGAGGTCCCGTAGGGACTTGTCCGCGGTGGGTTGGTCCCTTCGTCACCTCGTCACCTCGTCACTTGCGAGCATCGCCATCAGCGCCGGCACTTCGCCGGCGAGCTCGCGCGCGAGATAGCCGAGCTCGCCGAAACGCCGCGCGAGCCTCTCGCCTGCACGTGCGTGCAGCGCGACGCCCCACGCCGCCGCCTGCTCGAGCGCCGCGCCGCGCGCAAGGAGCCCCGCCATGAGGCCGGCGAGCACGTCACCCGATCCGGAAGTCCCGAGGCCGACATTGCCGCCTTCATGGCGCCACACCCGCGCATCGGGCGCGGCGATGTGGGTGATTGCGCCTTTGAGCGTGACGACCGCGTTCCATTCCAGCGCAGCCTCGAGCGCGGTGGACGCGGGCGCGTCCGAGATGCGCTCCTTCTCGCGGCCGGTGAGACTCGCCATCTCGCCGGCGTGCGGCGTCAGCAGCACCGGCCTCGTAAAGCGCGTGCGCCCGTCGCGTGCCGCCGCGGGTGGGCGCACCACACGCATCGCGCCGGCGTCGAGCACGATACTGGCGGCGGCAAAGCTCTCCAGCAGCGCAGCGGCGAGATCGCAGGTCGACTCGTCGTAGGGAAGTCCGGGTCCGACGAGCAGCGAGTCCGCACCGTCGGCGAGCGCCGCCAGCGCGTCGGCGGCGCCCGGCGCGATACCGCCGGCATCGCTTTCCTCGAGCGCAATCACGCGCGACTCCGGCACCGCGAACGCAACCGCCTGCGCGATGCTCGCCGGCACGCCTATCGCGACTTTCCCCGCGCCCGCGCGCAGCGCCGCGGTCGCGGCGAGCACCACCGCGCCCGGTATCTCGCACGAGCCGGCGACGATCACGACGCGGCCGCGATCTTCCTTGTCGCCGCGGCCGCCGGGCACGGGCAGCGGCCACGCGCGCAACGCGGCGTCGGCGATGACCAGAGTGCCGGAAGACTCGCGCGCCACGCTAGGACTTCGGCGCGGCCGGCACGTCGGGCTCGGCGGTGACCGGCGCCCCCGCTTCGACGAGCGGGGCGACGAAGCTGACGAGCCTGGGGACGAGCTTGCCGTTCTTGCCTCTCGACGGGTCGAACTCGTACGACGTGACCGAGCAGTTCGGGACGTCGCCGGCGCGGTCGATCTCGAGGATCTGCTGCTCGTCCATGCGCTCGAAGAGATAGCGAAAGCAGCTCACGATCACCTGGTGGCCGACGACGAGCACGCGCTCGCGCCGATACTCGCGGGTGATCGTGTCGATGACGTTGCGCAGCCGCAGGATGACGTCGCACCAGCTTTCGCCGCCCGGCGGCCGGAAGTAGAACTTGCCCACGTGCGAGCGCTGGTCGGCGAGCTCGGGATATTTCTGGATGATGCCGTGCCGCGTCAGGCGGTCGAGGATGCCGAACTCTTTCTCGCGCAGGCGCTCGTCGGGGTTGAAGGTCAGGGCGTCGCGCGGCAGCCCGGCGGCGTCGAGCACGATCTCGGCCGTCTGCCGCGCCCGCACGTAAGGCGAGCACAGCACGACGCTCGGCCGCTCGGCGGCGTCCATCGCGCCGAACCACGCGCCGAGCGCGCGCGCCTGGTCGCGGCCGAGGTCGGAGAGCGGCGTGTCGACGTCGCGGGTGAGGATGTCGATCAGCGGCAGGCCCGCCGCTTCGGCCGCGTCGCGAGCGACGTTTCCGGCGCTCTGGCCGTGCCTCACGATCCATATCGTGTCGGGCCACTTCTGTTCGCGGTGTGCAGGAATCGGTTGATCGTCCATGGGGCGGAGAGATCAAGTTCCATGCCCGCGCTTCGGGCGGATTCAAGTTTCTCCCCCGCCGGCCGTATACACGCGTGTGCCTGGAAAACGGCGAAACGCGGGAGGATTCGATGAAGATATGCGTGGTGGGAGCGGGGGCCATAGGCGGCTACCTCGCGGTTTTGCTGGCGCGCGCCGGCAACGACGTGACGGTGATCGCGCGAGGGATGCAGCTCTCGGCGATCCGCGAAGACGGGTTGAGGCTGATCGACGCGCAGGGCGCCGAAGTCGCGCACGCGCGCGTGAAAGCGACTGCGGACCTGCGGGACGGCGGGGTGCAGGACCTCGTCCTGCTCACAGTGAAAGCGCACCAGGTGACGCCGATCGCGCCGCACCTGCACGCGCTCATGCACGAGGACACCGTGATCGTGCCGATGCAAAACGGCATACCGTGGTGGTATTTCCAGCGCCACGGCGGCGACTACGAAGGGCTCGCGGTGCATACCGTCGACCCCAGCGGCGTGCTCGCAAGGAGTATCGATCCCGCGCGCCTCATCGGCTGCGTCGTGTATCCGGCGACCACCGTCGCGAGACCGGGCGTGATCAGACACGTCGAAGGCAACCGCTTCCCGCTCGGCGAGCTCGACGGCACCGAGTCCGCGCGAGCCCTGAAAATCTCGCAGGTGTTCGTCGACGCCGGTCTGAAATCGCCGGTGCTCCCGGACATCCGCGCCGAAATCTGGCTCAAGCTGTGGGGCAACCTCAGCTTCAACCCGATCAGTGCGCTCGCGCACTCGACACTGGTCGACCTGTGCGAGCACCCCCTCGCGCGCGAGCTCGCGCGCAGCATGATGCTCGAAGCGCAGGCGGTCGCGACGAAGCTCGGTCGACAGTTGCGCGTGACCGTCGATCGCCGCATCGAAGGCGCCGCACGCGTGGGCAGGCACAAGACTTCGATGCTGCAGGACGTCGAAGCCGGCCGCGACCTCGAGATCGACGCGCTCGTCGGCTCGGTGATCGAGCTCGGCGCCCTAACCGGCGTCCCGACCCCACACATCAGCTCGGTCTACGCGTGCGTGAAGCTCCTCAGCCAGACGATGGCGCTGGAAAAAGGGGCGGTGCGGATGATGCCGCTGGCGGCGTGAGGTAGGGGTAGACCCCGTCTTTTTGGGGTCTGACCCCGTCTTTTTGGGGTCAGACCCCGGTTTGGACCTACTCCCCGGATCAAACCGGGGTCAGACCCCGGTTTGGACTGAGATCAGTCCCCCTCCCCTTCCTTCAACAGTCGCTCGCATTCGTCGAGCAGGTCGAAAGCGAGCGCGGGGCGGTAGCGCGAGTCGAGCGCTTCCATCATCTCGTGCGCGGTGTATTGCCCCGCCTGGTGCGTGAGCGTCGCGGCGAGCCGGCGCGCGAAGTCGTCGCTGAGCGTCGAGAGCACCCGCCGCTCGACCAGCGCGAGCTGGAGCTTCGAGCGCGATAGCCATTGCGCCGCGAGGCTCACCCCCTGCTCGACCGTCATCCATCTGCCGTGCTCGTAATACGCCGAAAGCCGCTCGGCGGTGAGCGCGAACAGCAGCGCTTTGCGCGTTTCGAGATCGAGGTCCGGCGTGTTTTCCATGAATTGCGATCTTTCAGTCCCTCTATTCCGCGAATTACGTCCTCGACGACCGCGCTACTGTGCGTTACCCGGACGCGCCGTGAACCGACGCCGGGGACTTACAACAACGGACGGGGGTAGCGATGACGATCCTGACGAACCTGAACCTGGTCACCGCCACGGGCGTGGCTTACGCGCTGCTCGGCGCAGTGATCATGTTCGTGTGCAACCGCGCGCTTTACCGCAACGCGAACCGCATTGTAGCGGGCTACCCGGGCGTGCTCGCGATCCTGTCGACGCGGCGCCGCGATGCTCGCCTCGGCCTGAAACTGCTCACCGCTGGCATCGCGCTCCAGGCGCTCGGCGCCTACGGCTACACCGCGCCGGTGAGCCTCTGGCGCTATCCGGCTTTCGCGCTCGCCGCGATCCTGTTCATCCATTGCGTGCGGCGCTTCAATGCGTCAAGGCGCATTCCGGTCTCGCGCAGAGCGGGTTCCCGCGAGCTCTTCGCGACCCGGCGGTCGATACGGCTGCGGGAAGCGGCGCAGCGCGAAGCCGCCAACCTGCACGCGCGCGAAGCCGCGCGGGGACCGCGCGACAACGGGATCGTCTATCTCGTGCACGAATGGGAGCCGCGGTGGTGGAGCGACCGTTTCGGCGTGAGCATCGACGTCCTCAGGAGCGCGTTGCACCACGTCGGGCCGATGGTGGTCGACGTCGAGCGCTTCCTGGCGCTCCAGCGCAGCACGCGCGAGCGCCCCGCAGCGTAACGATCCGCGCTAATCCATCTTCGCGCCCGAATCGACGGCGAGGCGGGCGAGCTTCGCAAGCTCCTGTTTCAGTCGCCTGTCGCTTTCATCCACGTCGGCGATGACGGGCTCGGCGCCGAGCTTTCTCCAGCTTTCGCGCGAGGCCGGCCGCGACATCGTCGCGTTGATCTGCGCGTTCAGCCGGGTCACGATCGCGCGCGGCGTTTTCGCCGGCGCGAGTATGCCCTGGTACAGCATGAGGTCGTAACCCGGCACCGCTTCGCCCAACGCCGGCAGATCGGGCAGCAGCGCCGAGCGCTTCGCGGTGGTCACGGCGAGCGCACGCACCCTGCCGCTTAGCATGTGCGGAATGACCGAGCCCGTGGTCGCGAATACGACTGCGACTTCGCCCGAGACGAGCGCGGTCACCGCGGGCGGGCTGCCTTTGTAAGGCACGTGCACCACGTCGACTCGCGCGAGCTTCCTGAAGAGCTCGCCCGCGAGATGAAGCACCGCCCCGTTTCCCGACGAGCCGTAATTGATCTGGCCCGGCCTCGCGCGCGCGAGCGCGACGAGATCGCTCGCCGACTTCGCCGGCAGCGAAGGATGCACGCTCAGCACGAGCGGCGACGCCGACGCGAAAGCCACGGCGGTGAAATCGCCGAGCGCATCGTACGGGAGCTTGCGGTAGAGACCGGCGTTGATGCCGTGGGTCGTGATGTCCTGGAAGAACATCGTGTAGCCGTCGGGTGCGGATTTGGCGACGATGTCCGCGGCGAGCGTGGTCCCCGCGCCCGGCCGGTTGTCGACGAGCACCTGCTGCCCCCATTCCTGCGCGATGCTCTGGCCGAGCAGACGCGCGAGGCCGTCGGAAAGCCCGCCCGGCGGAAACGGCACGATCAGCCGTATGGGCTTCGAGGGATAGTCCGCGGCGCCGGCAGGCGCTGCCAGGCACAGCGTCGCCGCAACCACAATCGCAGTACATGCTGGTCGCATCGAGGACCTTTCGTATTGTGCGTAAGCGCTGATCTTACCGGCTGCGAACGCGGCGGGCTGAAGGGTGAAGGGTGAAGGGTGAAGGGTGAAGGGTGAAGGGTGAAGGGTGAAGGGTGAAGGGTGAAGGGTGAAGGGTGAAGGGTGAAGGGTGAAGGGTGAAGGGTGAAGGGTAGCGCAGGCGCCCTCGCCTGCAGCCGGTTCTGCATAGGCGCCGTTCCAGTGCGCCCAAGGGCTTTATAGTTCGGTCACAAAAACACGAGGAGGAACGCAATGAAAATGATGCAGGTCAGCGCGGGTGCGCTGTTCGTAGCAGCGGTGACGTCGTTCGTATCGACCGCAGCGGCGCAGAGCTTCCCCGCGAAGCCGGTGCGGCTCGTCGTGCCTTACGCCGCAGGCGGTCCGGTCGACACCGTGGCGCGCGTGGCGGCGCAGAACCTCGCGGCGAAGTGGGGCCAGCAGGCGATCGTCGACAATCGCGCGGGCAGCGGCGGCGCGCTCGGCGCGCTCGCGGTAGTCAAGGCGCCGCCCGACGGCTACACCCTGCTCGTCACCAACAGCGGCCCGATCACGTCGTATCCGCACATGCGAAAGTCGGTGCTCTACGACGCCGAGCGCGATCTCGCGCCGATCTCGCTCCTCTCGAAGTCGAGCCTCGTGCTCGTCGTGCACCCGTCGCTTCCCGCGAAAACGGTGCCCGAGCTCGTCGCGCTCGCAAAGAAGAATCCGGGCGCGCTGAGCTACGGCACTTCGGGCGTGGGCGGCATCCAGCACCTGGCGATGGTGCTGCTGGAATCGATGGGCGGCGTGAAGCTCGTGCACGTGCCTTACAAAGGCGCGTCGCAGTCGTCGCTCGACCTGCTGAGCGGCCAGGTCCCGATGCAGTTCAACAGCGTGCTCGGCACGATCGAGCACATCAGGCAGGGGAAGCTGCGCCCCCTCGGCGTCTCGACCACGCAGCCTTCCGCCGCGCTTGCCGCGGTGCCGCCGATCGCGAAGTACTACCCCGGTTTCGAAATCGTCAGCTGGCTCGGCGCGTATGCGCCCGCAGGCACTGCGAAGAGCCTCGTCGATCAGCTCACTCGCGACTTCGCCGCGGCGCTCAGTGTTCCGGAATCGAAGCAGCGCCTGAACGAGCTCGGGCTCGACCTCGTGCTCACCGGGCCCGACGCGCTCGCGGCGCACGCGAGAGCCGAGAGCCGGCTGCTGGCCAAGCTCGTCGCGGCGGCGGGCATAGAGAAGGAGTAAGCACCACCGCCTGCGTCATTGCGCGAGATGGCGCCAGGCGATCCGCAAGCTATTCTCACACCGTTGAAGGTCAAGATGGATACTGGCCTGCGCCAGTATGACGACAGGTGATCCGCGATCCATTTCCGCACCGTTGAAGGTCTGGATGGATAGCGGCCTGCGCGCGCATGACGACATCAGCAGCCACCGCGCAGGCGCCCAGGTGTGTTAGGGTTTTCCTCCCGCCCGCGGAGACCGTCATGAACCTTCATCGTTTATTGCTCGAGCGCGCGGCCGCGCGCAAGCCGCTGCGCGTCCTGCTGATCGGCGCCGGCAAGTTCGGATCGATGTTCCTGTCGCAGGCGCGCCGCACGCCGGGACTGCACGTGGTGGGGATCGCCGACCTCGATCCCCAGCGTGCGCGTGAAAGTCTCGCGCGGGTCGGCTGGAGCGCGGAGGATTACGGCGCGCGCTCGCTCGACCACGCCATGCGCACGGGCGGCACGTGCATCACCGACGACGCAGCCGCGGCGATCGCCTCGCACGCGGTCGAAATCGTCATCGACGCCACCGGCAGCCCGGCGGCGGGCATCCGCCACGCGCTGCTCGCGATCGGCAACGGCAAGCACATCGTGATGGTCAACGTCGAAGCCGACGCCCTCGCCGGGCCGCTGCTCGCGCGCCGTGCGGCGCAGGCCGGGGTGGTGTACTCGCTCGCCTACGGCGACCAGCCCGCGCTCATCTGCGAAATGGTCGACTGGGCGCGCGCGGCGGGTTTCGAAGTCG
>JAQGNC010000002.1 GCA_028292065.1 Betaproteobacteria bacterium | reverse complement strand
GACGAAGCAATCCCGTTACGAACGGAAGCGCGGTACGTGCGTCACGAGGTCGCCACGTCGCTGCCGCTCCTCGCGACGACACCCAGCGGGTCATTGCGAGGAACGCCGTGACGAAGCAATCCCGAGGCGCTCGGAAAGGAATTCGAGCACGCGCCTTACCCCGCCGAGTACAGCCCCCGCTCGATGCCGTACTTCTTGAGCAGCTTGCCGAAGCTGCGGCGCTCCTTGCCGCAGCGGCGCGCGGCGAGGGTGATGTTGCCTTCGGCGGCGCTGAGGGCTTTCTGCAGGTAGCTGCGCTCGAACTGCGCGATCGCGTGCGCTTTGGCTTTCGCGAACGAGAGCGCTGCGTCGCACAGGGTTTCCGCTGCGCGAGCAGGCGCGGCACCGGACGCGGAAGGAAGGTGCTCGGTGCCGATGACGAGGCGCGGCCCGTCGCACAGCAGGAATTCGCGGTGCATCACGTTCTCGAGCTCGCGCACGTTACCGGGCCAGCGGTAATCGGCCATGAGGCCGATCGAGCCCGGATCGATCGCGGGCTTCGGTTTGTGATACTGCGCGGCGAGCCTGCGCAACACGTGATTGGCGAGGAGCTCGACGTCTCCGGCGCGGTCGCGCAGCGCCGGCATGGTCAGGGTGAGTATCGCGAGGCGATAGAGCAGGTCCTGCCGGAACGCGCCCGAGCGCACGAGCTCGGGAAGCGACACGTTGCTCGCGGCGACGACGCGCACGTTCGCGGCAACCGCGGCGCGCGCGCCCAGGGGCCGGTAGACCCCGTCCTGGAGGAAGCGCAGCAGCACGACCTGGCCTTTCGCGGAGATCGCTTCGATCTCGTCGAGGAAGAGCGTGCCGCCTTCGGCGCGCTGGACCATTCCGCTGTGACCTTCGCGGGCATCGGTGTACGCGCCGCGCGCGTGGCCGAACAGCTCGTTCTCGATCAGGCTATCGGGCAGGGCGCCGCAATTGACCGGTATGAAAGGATGGCTACGCCGATCGCCGAGATAGTGGATCGCGCGCGCGGCGAGCTCTTTGCCGGTGCCGGTCTCGCCCTGGATCAGGACCGTCGCACGGCACGTCGCGAACTTCCTGATGAGATCGACCGCGGCGACGAAAGACGCTGATCGCCCGACGAGATTGAGCTCGCTTGAGTCTTCCATGTCGTGTCGTCCTGCGAGTCGCGGCCCCACGGCGTCTTGAAGCGCCGATAGACGAGTTGCTGATCTGTCAGGTTATATACCCGAAGCCGGGGGCAATTCAATTCGCGCGCGGCCTATTAATAAAGGCCTACTCCGCCGGCGTCCGCTGGAAAAGAGTTTTGCATCGTGGACCCTGTCGCCGGCATCGTTGCGCACGGCATAAAATGTCTGCACCGCGTTGAATTCAATGACGAAGCGAAAACAAACACACGATGAGCACACAAAAAAGTGCCCTGCTGGAAAATGCGACGCGCGACCTCGCGCGCTTCGGCGCGGGCCTGCGATACGAGGACATTCCGGCCGAAGCGGTCGAGCGCATCAAATCGAGCGTCCTCGACAGCATCGGCTGCTGCCTTTACGGCGCGACCCTGCCGTGGACGCGCAAAGTCGCCGAGCTCGCCGATCGCGAAGGCGCACGGCCCGTCGCATCGTTGATCGGCATGGGGCGCAAGAGCTCCGCGTCTCTCGCGGTGCTCGTCAACAGCACTTCCGGTCACGCTTTCGAGCTCGACGACATCCACAAGGAATCGATCATCCACGCGGGATCGATCGCGACGCCGGTCGCGCTCGCGCTCGCCGAAGCGCGCGGCGGCGCAGCGGGCAAGGACATGATCACCGCGATGGTCGCCGGGTACGAAATCGGTCACCGCGTCGGTGCGACGGCGACGATGAGCCTGTTCTTTCGCGGCTTCCATCCACAGGGGACTTCGGGTGCGTTCGTCGCGGCCGCGACCGCTGCGCGCGCGCTCGATCTCGACGCGCAACAGTTCCAGCACGCGCTCGGCATCGTCGGCTCTCAGGGCGGCGGTCTCATGGCCGCGCAGGAAGGGGCGATGGTCAAGCGCTTTCACAGCGGCCGCGCCGCGCAGAGCGGCATCTATTCCGCGCTGCTCGCGCGCGACGGTTTCACCGGCATACCCGACGTGCTCGAAGCCCCTTACGGCGGTTTTCTTTCGACGCACTCCGACGAGCCGAATCCCTCGCGCCTGACTGAAGGTCTCGGAACCACGTGGGAAACGCTGCAGGTCGGCTACAAGCCGCACGCGAGCGTGACCAGCATACACACCGCGCTCGATGGCCTCGCCGCGATCATGCGCGAGCAGAAGCTCGCCGCGGAAGACGTCGCCACGCTCGAGACCGGTTTGAGCCCGATGACTCACGTGCACTGCGCGTGGGAATACAAGGCGCAGGGTGTGACTGCCGCGCAGATGAACCTTTACTACGGGCTCGCGGTGATCGCGCTCGACGGTGTCGCGTTCACCGAGCAGTACCAGGAGGCGCGATTGCACGACCCGCGGATCTTCGAATTCATCACGCGCGTTCGCGCTTATGTCGATCCCGAGATCGAAAGCATGGGCGCGGCTTACCGCCATGCCGCACGGGTGAAAGTGACGACCCGAGACGCGCGCACATTCGAGAAATTCCTGCTCGACCGTCGCGGCAGCCCCGAGAACCCGCTCTCGCCGGACGAGATCGAATACAAGTTCCGCCACGTGGTCGCGCCGTGTATGGAGCAGGGCAGGGCACAGCAGATCGTCGATCTCGTGGCGCGGCTCGAAACACTCGATTCGAGCACTGCATTAATCGAGCTGGTCGCCGCGCCGGTCGGGTGATCCGCTCCGTTAACCCACCCCCACCCTAACCCTCCCCCTGAAGGGGAGGGGATGTTGTTGTCATCCGCGCTGCGGATAACTCTCCTTCCCCCTCAGGGGGAAGGTCGGGATGGGGGTGGGTTGAAGGAAAGGAGGCGCGGAGGGAAACCTTGGTTTCCTTCCGCATCGTTCACCGCCCGAGGTC
>JAQGNC010000653.1 GCA_028292065.1 Betaproteobacteria bacterium | reverse complement strand
GCGCAAGATCGGCTTTGCCGAGCGCACGAGCGGCGGCCGCGAGCAGCTGCGGCGGCACCGGGAGCAGGCGCGCGCGCGCGCCGAGGGCGAGCGCCGTTCGCTCGAGCAGCGCGGTCGTCGAAAGGTCTTCGCCATCGCTGACGAGAAAGGTCTCGTTTGCCGCGGCCGGATGATCGACGCACGTGTGGATCAGGTCGACGAGGTTGTCGAGCGCGACGAGGCTGCGCCGGTTGTGGAGCGCGCCGAGCGGCAAAGGGATGCCGCGGTGCAGCCACCGCATCATCGACAGGAAATTCGCTTTCACGCCCGGACCGTAGACAAGCACCGGGCGAATGATCGCGACTTCCAGCGAGGTCTCCCGCGCGAGCGCGCGCAGCCCCTCCTCTGCCTCGTGCTTCGAAACCCCGTAAGGGTCGAGGGGCGCCGGCGCGTCGGCGGCGGTATAAGGACGCGCGTGCGTCGCTTCGCCATTGACCTTGATCGAGCTGATGAACACGAAGCGGCGAGCCCTCGCCGTCGCGGCCTGCCGCGCGAGGTTCAAGGTGCCGGCGACGTTGACGCGCCGGAATGCTTCGAGCGGATCGGCCGCGGCGTCGCTCATCATGTGCACTCGCGCTGCCGCGTGCACGACGACGTCCACGCCGTCGAGCGCATCGCGCCAATCGGTATCCGGGCCGATGTCGCCGACGTGCGCGGCTTGCGCGCCCTCGGGGATGACGGCGGGATTGCCGCGCACCGCGGCGCGCACGCGCCATCGCGGATCGGCAACACACCGTTCGACCACCGCGCGACCGACGAAGCCCGAGGCACCGGTGACGAGCAGCCGCGCCTCAGCCATGCGCCGTCGCGAGCGCCATGATGTCGGAGGCCATGTCGCGGCTGATTTTCGCGCGCGCGTATCGCGCCACGAAATCGGCGCGGGGCGTCACCTTGAGGTCGAGCGTGCCGAACGCGAGCACCGCGCCTTCGACGTCGCACGGCCGAAAGACCGCCGCGTTGGTGATCTCGGCGCGCACGAATTGCGCCGCATACCCGCCGACGCCCGCCCACACCGGCTTGCCGAGCGCCGCGTATTCGAAGAGCTTCGAAGGCAGCACCTTCTCGAAAGCGTCCCATGCGTTCAGGTGCACGAACAACACATCGGCGCGCGCGTATTCGCGCAGCAGGGTGTCGCGGTCCACGGGCGGCAGCAACTCGACGTTGGTCACGTGGAACTCGTCGAGCGCCGCGGCCAGCGCGCGCCTGCGTCCGCCGTCGCCGATGATCAGAAAGCGCACCCGGTCCTGCATCCGGCGCGCGAGCGCGGGGAGGATCGCGTGCAGTCCCTGCCCTTCGCCGAGATTGCCCGCGTAGAGCACCGTCAGCGGACGGTCGTCCGGCGGCTGCGCGGACACACCCGCGGCGCTCGGCGCGGCGGCGACGAACTCGTCGTCGACCCCGTTCGTGAAATACGAGAATCGCTGCCGCGGGTAGCGCGCGGTGAAATACGGGCGGAATCCGGCGGACACGAGGTTGACGCGGTCGGCCTGGTTCACCGCGAATCGCTCGAGCAGCGAAAAGAACGGCCTGGCGAACCACGTGAAGCGCCGCGGCAGCACGTCCTTGATCGTGTCGACGAAGATGTCGCGTATGTCGAGATAGAGCTTCGCTTTCTTGCGCCTCGCGATCCATGCGCTCAGCACCGCGGTCATGAGCCGGCTCGACGTCGAGACCACAACGTCATAATCGCGATCCGCCACTCGCCGCAGCGCCGCACGTGCAAATGCGAGGAAGGCTTTCGACTGGTCGAGCATTCCGCTCTGATGGCCCGGCAGCGCGATTCGAAAAACAGACAGTCCCTGATACTCCTCGAATTGCGGCGACTCGGCGCTGAACGACCGGTAGCGGTTCGGCTGCGTCGTGACGACGTCGATCCGGGTGCCGGCCGGCGCGAGCGTCACGAGCGCTTCGACCAGCGGCGTGGCC
The DNA here is from genome assembly GCA_028292065.1 of Betaproteobacteria bacterium. Classification (GTDB taxonomy): domain Bacteria; phylum Pseudomonadota; class Gammaproteobacteria; order Burkholderiales; family SG8-41; genus JAQGMV01. The sequence continues at coordinate 1,582 of JAQGNC010000653.1, read as the reverse complement.
CTGAAGGAGCCTGCGCACAGGTCGGGGCGGTAATAGAAACTCAGGAACAGGATTCTCAAGGCCGGTGCTTCCAGTCGATGCGCGTGCGCAGAGGCGCCGCGGTGAAATCGACGACCAGGCACAGGCTCGCGATGCTGCGTCCGAATTCAGGGTGCCACGTCGAAGGCTCGATGCGCATCACGCCGCCTTCGACGCGGACCTCGATGTCGCGCTGCCCCGCGATTTGCAGCACCGCACCACCCGCGTGCGCGCCGTCGGCCGGCACCGCGATCGCCGGGTGCAGATGAAAGCGCGCCTGGGCGCGATCGAAATCGCCCGTGACGGTGTCCTCGACCACGAGCTCGCAATCTCCGAAGCGCCACTGCCGCCGATGTTCCTGCTCGCGCCGCGGCCTCGCGTAACCGTCGTGAGCGCAGCGCACCTCGATCGCGTCGTCGACCGCGATCTCCAGACCGAGCGGCCGCGCGCGGCGCGCGACGCGAAAACCGCCCCACACTTCCGAAGAGTCCTTGCCGTCGACGACTACCGTGTTGTGTGCGGCCGTGCCTCGCTGGCGCAGGCGCTCGGCGCCGCCGCCGTAGCACGAGGTCCCCGAGTTGACGAAGACGCGTTGCCCGAATACCGACAGCTCGAAGGACAGGGTGTCCGCGTGGGCGTGGCCCGGCAGATAGTCCGGTCCGACCGGTGCGACGTCGAGCAGCGCGACCGCCGCATCGAGATCGACGCGCACGTATCCGCTCTCGCCGAGCGCGATAACGGGGCCGGCGGGCGCAGCGAGCGGTAAAAAAGCGAGGCGGCTCGCATAGTCCTCGAGCTCGACGCGCGCAGGCGCGATGCCCAGCGCCGCATCGTTGAAGAAAGCGATCTCGCCGTCGGGATGGCACATCGCCGCGAGCCATGCGCGCATCGGCCCGACCTGCTCGCGCCAGTGCCGGATCTCGTCCGCGCGGCCGGGCGCTGCCGCGTTCGGATACGCCGCGACGACATTGCACAGGTCGAGCATGTCCTCGAGCGCGAGCGCGTGGTACATCGTGCTGCGCTCGAAGTGCCCGCCGTCGCCCAGAATCTGCTCCGGGATCTCGCGCGCGAGGATAAGCAGCGCTTTGTCCTGCCATCCCTGCGCTTCGCGGCCGTCGAAGTAGACGCCTGCGAAGAGCAGCGCTTTCGCATTCGCGAAGAGATGGTTGCCGAGCAGGTGTATTTCGAGCCTGCGGGAGAGCCAGCGCGCCTGCGCCGCGAGGCTGTCGGCGCATACCTGCGGCAGCGCGTTGCCCGCGAGCGCCCACTTGATCCAGTTCACGATTCGCAGCGAGGTCGGGTACGGCTCCCAGCCGCTGCCTGCCGCGGGCGGGTTCTCACGCACCCAGCGCTCGATCAGCTCGCGATGCCACGGCGTGCGCGAATCCGCGCCTTCGGCGTTGAGGTCGTCGAAATAGTGCAGGTGGTAGCGCCAGAGCTTGTCGAGCGCTTCGTCGTCCCAGCCGCGATCGGACAGTGCGTGCGTCTGGTTGAGCAGGCAGAAGCGCTCGCGCTCGACGAGGCTCGCCTTGCGCCGTGCCGGCGCCGCCCACGTGCCGGTCAT
>JAQGNC010000640.1 GCA_028292065.1 Betaproteobacteria bacterium | reverse complement strand
ATCAAGCGCGACATCCCGTTCATGCGGTACGCGCTGATCTTCAACGTGATCTCGGTCATCACGTTCCTGATCGCCGTGGGCGCGCTCGGGATTCGGGGCCTGCACCTGGGCGTCGACTTCACCGGCGGCACCGTGATGGAGCTCAAGTATCCGCACCCGGCGGACATCCACCAGATCCGCGACTCGGTCGCGCGCCTGGGCTTCACCGATGCCGCGGTGCAGAACTTCGGCACCGCGAGCGACGTGCTGGTCAGGCTGCCGGTCAAGCCCGGGCTCACCAGCGCGAAGCTGTCCGAGACCGTGCTCGCCGAGCTCAGCAAGGCGGAGCCCGGAGTCAAGCTGCAGCGCGTCGAGTTCGTGGGCCCGCAGGTCGGCAAGGAGCTCCTCGAGAACGGCGCGCTCGCGCTGCTCTTCGTGTCGATGGGTATCGTGCTGTATCTGTGGTTTCGCTTCGAATGGAAGTTCGGCGTCGCCGCGATCATCGCGAACCTGCACGACGTCGTGATCATTCTCGGGTTCTTCGCGCTCTTCCAGTGGGAGTTCTCGCTGCCGGTGCTGGCTGCCGTGCTGGCGGTGCTCGGCTATTCGGTCAACGAATCGGTCGTCGTGTTCGACCGGGTTCGCGAGAATTTCCGCAACCGGCGCTTTCGCCACACGCCGGTGCCGCAGGTGATCGACAACGCGATCACCGCGACCCTGTCGCGGACGATGATCACCCACGGTTGTACCGAGCTCATGGTGCTCTCGATGCTGGTCTTCGGCGGCGAGACCCTGTTCTACTTCGCGCTCGCGCTGACGATCGGCATCCTGTTCGGCATCTACTCGTCGGTGCTCGTGGCGTCCCCGATCGTGATGTGGCTCGGCGTCTCGCGCGAAGACCTCGCCACGGCCGAGAAGAAGAGCCAGCCCGAAGCGGTCGTCTGAGGCCGCCGTGGAGCTCATCACCGGCTTTATCGATCTGGTTCTGCATCTCGACGTCCACCTGCAGGCGCTCGTCCAGAACTACGGGGGCTGGGTCTACCTGATCCTCTTCACGATCATCTTCTGCGAAACGGGGCTGGTCGTGACCCCGTTCCTGCCCGGGGACTCGCTGCTGTTCGTGGCAGGCGCGGTTGCGGCGGGCGGCGGCATGGACGTTCACGCACTGTTCGCGGTGCTGTTCGTCGCATCGTTCGCGGGCGACAACACCAACTACTGGATCGGGCGCTTCGCGGGCCCGCGCCTGTTCAGCCGCAAGGGTTCGCGCCTGCTCAACCCGGCGCACCTGGAGCGCACGCAGCACTTCTACGAAAAGCACGGCGGCAAGACGATCGTGATCGCGCGCTTCGTTCCGATCGTGCGGACTTTCGCGCCTTTCGTCGCGGGAATGGGGCGCATGACCTACCCGCGCTTCGTCTCTTACAGCTTCGCCGGCAGCGTGCTGTGGATCGCCTCGCTCACCTACGCCGGATACTTCTTCGGCAACCTGCCTTTCGTGCGCCAGAACCTGTCACTCGTCATCATCGGCATCGTGGCGCTCTCGATCATGCCGGGCGTGGTCGAATACCTCCGCGCGCGCGCGGCGTCTTCACCGCGCGGCTAACCGCATGTTGTGGCGCTTCCTGAAGAACGCCTTCGGCCGCCGCGCCAGCCCGCCCGAACCCCCCGCCACCAACCTCCTGGCCCATGTACGCGGCGTGGTTCACGTCGGCGCGAACATGGGGCAGGAACGCGACATGTACGCGGACTACGGGCTGAACGTGCTGTGGCTCGAGCCGATCCCGGAAGTGTTCGACATACTGTGCGCCAACATACGGGGCTACCCGAGGCAGCGCGCGCTGCGTTACCTGCTCACCGACAGGGACGATATCGAATATGCGTTCCACGTCGCCAGCAACGACGGCCAGTCCTCGTCTATCCTCGACTTCGCGAAGCATCGCGACCTCTGGCCGTCCATACACTACGAGCGGACGATCCCGCTCAAGAGCATCACGTTCAGGTCGCTCGTGGAACGCGAGTCGATCGACCTCGCGGAATACGACATGCTCCTCATGGACACGCAGGGCTCGGAGCTGCTGGTGCTGAAGGGCGCGGGCGAGCTCGTGCGTTCGTTCAGGTTCGTCCAAACCGAGATCGCCGATTTCGAAGCGTATGTGGGCTGTTGCCAGCTGCCCGAGATGGAGGCGTATCTCGGGCAACACGGCTACGTCGAAATCGGCCGAACCGCCGCAAGCCGCGTCCATCCGTCAGGCGGGCGTTACTACGAGATCATCTACGAGCGGCAGCGCTGAGGATCTCCTTTCTCCTTTTAGAAACGGCTTCACTAAATTCTTGTTGATATGATCAAGGGAGGGCAGGTCAATAGCTCCCAGACTACCTTTCATGTTACGGTGGCGACGGTTGACTCCACGCATGCGAAGCAAAGGACAGCCGTGGTGAGAATGATAGACAGCTGTGAGTGCCTTTAATGCGGTATTGATCCAAGGCTAACTTCTGAGAAGGAGATGGGGCATGGCAAACACCGTGAACGTTGCGATTGATGGCGGGCCACAACTCGACGTCGCTTGGAGCAATGGCATGAACGCCCAGGACGCCCTTGAACGAGCCTATGCTGCCTTGAACGATCCTAAGCAATTCACTTACGCCTTAAAATATTTTGGTCCCGGATTCGGTTATTTGGTCGTCATGATAAATGAGACCTATGAGAGTTTCTTTTCGGCGGCGCATCCCTTCTTCTATTGGGAGTTCTACTTGAACGATACGCCGTCGCAGACCGGCATCGATTCGACCATCTTAAATGACGGTGATCGGATACGATTCGCGTTGGAAATCTACAATCCCGCCGTTCACAACAGCACGACTGTGGGCCAAAAGCACGACGTCAATCTGAGCGCTGTTTCACGGCCTTAGGCGCAACGAGGGCCGTGAATGGTTATGCGTTGTCTCTAAGCGGTAGCGGCCGCCTCTCCAGTGGGCCGCCAATGTCGCACGGTCCGCTCATCGTCACGCCTGTCCAGGCAGCGACCATGCCCCCGATGTTTCTGCTCGTAAGGCCGGCCCGGAGTACTGGGTGACATCCTTGACCGGCGATGCTTCTGATCTTCGCAATACACTTCCTATTGCATCCTGCAATAATGAAGGCGACGGCTTTTCGAGGAGAAGCTTATGGCGGGGTCGGCCGGAGACGATTTCGATTTTTCGACGCTATCCCTCAAAGACCTGATCGAGGCGCGCGACCTCTACCACTTTCATCTTATGAGCAAGGCCAACGTCGTGGGCACGGCTGTCGGCCTGTATCTCATCCGCGATAAGGAAAATTGGCCCAGAGCGCGTGGCGAGGGTGCGGCGCCTAAGGACAAGCTGACTTACCCGCGTACATTCGCGAACTCGCAGGTCCGGGATTATTCCTGGCCATGCATTCTCGTTCTCGTCCGCAAGTGGGTCGACGAGGGAGATTTCGGACGTAAGGGTGAGCCCCCACCTTGGTGCGTCGTACCAAAGCGTCTCTACCTCCCCGACGGACGAGCCG
>JAQGNC010000607.1 GCA_028292065.1 Betaproteobacteria bacterium | reverse complement strand
GGCTGCCGGCCCGCGGCTGCACCGCGCGGGTGCCCGCGCCTGCGCCCGGCGCGGTGAGCCGCGCGCGCTCGTGCGCGGCGATCAGCTGAGCGTAGAGCTCGTGGCCGGGCGTCGTGATGTGATGCCCGTCGGCCGGATTGACGAGTCCTTCGACGCCGTGCGCGCTCGCCAGGATCGCGCCGTGGACGTCGACGAGGACCACACGCGGGTCCGCGCCGGCGCGAACCGCGTCTGCGATGAGCGCATTGAAAGCGTCGATGCCCTCGCGCAAACCGGGCGAATGGGCCTGCATCGGGTCTGTCGTCGGTGCGATGTTGACGACGTAGGTGCGGTCGAATCGCGGCGCCGCTTGCGCGAGCCATTCGACGAGCATCGCGTGGAATCGCTCTGCCGGGGTGAGCTGCCACTTGATTCCGGCGCGCAGCAGATACGGCCTGAGGTAATGCAGCGCTTTGACGACCGCCCATCTCAAAACGGTCGGCAGCCGGCTGATCGCGTCGCGCACGTGCGGCGGCACCGGCCTCGGCGCGCAGTCCACGACCCCGCACTGGATCACCAGGATGCGGCTCGCATCGTCCTGCCCGAAATACGCGCTGTCGCTCGCGTACGCGGCGTGGAGCGAGGCGATCGAACCGCCACCCTGCGAGCGGTTGTAGAGGGCCACGCGAAGCGCGGGGTCTGCACGCTCGATCGCGTCGCGCAGGCGCTCGGGGTAAGTCTCGTAATAGCGCACGCCGTCGGCGGACCTCGGCAAGCTGAGCGAGTCGCCGTACACGTGGATCGCGAAGTGGGTGCGCATCGGCGCGCGCTCGCGGGGCGCCGCGTCCTCGAAGCGGTGCCGCATCGCCATCGCGGCTAATCCAGGTTGCCCAGCGGCCGGCCGCCGCTCGCCCAGCGATCGACCGTCGGAAAGAACGCGCGATGCAGCCGATAGAACGCGTGCGAAAGCCAGCCTCGCCCCCGAAAGTGAGGAATGCGCGCCGAGAAGGGCACCTGCGTGCGCAGCCGCCGGCCGAGCTCGTTCGCGAGCGGCGTATCGAGCAGCGAGCGGTTCGGCTCGAAAAGCTCGATGGCGTAATCGAGATAGCCGTAAAGCACGCAGATCGAAACCGCGCGCAGCAGCGTCGACGCGCGCTCGAACGGATCGATCACGGCGTCGAGCTGGCGCTGGAAAGCTTCTTCGGTCTTGAAATAGAGCGAGTCGCAGAAGACGAGCTGGCCTTTGGGGCCGCCGTAGAGCGTGCCCGCGCTGCGTTTCCAGTACGCCGGGCGCAGGTCGAACAACTGAAAACCGCTGCTCCTGAGCGTGTCGTCGATCTCGCCGATCGAGGGCTGGCCAATGTACAGCGCGCCGAGCTGGATCTCGGCCTCGACCCCAAATGCGCCCGCGAGGGTCTGCGCGGCGCCGCGCAGGATGGCGAGCTCCGCACCCTGGGTGTCGAGCTTGAGGAAATCGGCGTCGCGCACCGCGTGCGCGGCGAGCAGGCGGTCGAGGGTGTCCGCGGCGACGGTGACCTTTTCGACGGTTTCGAAACGCTCGGCGCGCGGAAAGCGCCGCAGAAAACTCATGTTCGGCGCGAGCGTCGACGAGGTGCCGCCGTCGCGCGCGACGTTGAGCACGACGTGTCCCGCGCGCTCCGCCACGGCGGCATCGATGTAGAGCGTGCGCTCGCCGTCGGCGAGCGCCGAAAGTCTCGCGTGCTCCGCAGCGGCGGGCTCGAAACCGACCAGCCGCAGATGCCTGCGCGCGGGTTTCCAGTTCGGCTGCAGCCCGCCGCGGGCGCCGACGTCGACGAGCGTCAGCGGGCGGCGGGCGTAGTACGTGTCGAGCAGGTCGTCGAAATAGATGTCCACGGTCTTTCAGTCCAGGAGATTCACGCGCGAGTCGCCCGCGATGCGCTATCGGTCTCGACGAGCGCGTCGAGCACCTGTCCCATGTCCGCGCCTGCGGTCGGACCGTCGCGCACCACGGCGCCCGCCTGCATGAGGATGATGCGGCCGCACTTCTGCGCCGCCGCGAGCCGGTGGGTGATGAGCACCACGGTGGTCGAGCCTGCGAGCGACTCCAGCGTATCGAGGATTTCGCTTTCGGTCGAAGGGTCCAGCGCGGAAGTCGCCTCGTCGAGCACCAGGATGTCGGGCGCGTCGTAGAGCGCGCGCGCAATGCTCAGGCGCTGCCGTTCCCCTCCCGAGAGCATCGCCCCGCGCTCGCCGACGAGGCTGTCGAGTCCTTCGGGCAGGCGCTGGACGCGCGCTTCCACGCGTGCGGCCCTCAATGCCTGCCACACCCGCGCGTCATCGATCGCCTCGTCGGGGATGCCGAATGCGACGTTGCGGCGCACGGTGTCGTCGAGCAGGAAGAAATCCTGGGGCACCAGCGCGCACAGTCCCGGCCACTCGTCGTGCAGCGAGGCGACCTCGGCGCCGTTGATCCGCACCGAGCCGCGCTGCGGCGCGAGCAGGCCCAGGATCGTATCGCCGAGCGTGGTCTTGCCTGAGCCCGAGCGGCCGACGACCGCGACCATTTCGCCGCGCCGGATCGCCAGCGTGACGCCCTTCAGGCCGTCGTCGGCCGCGCCCGGATAGCGAAAGAACACGTTCGCAAGCTCGAGCCGTTCGAACGCGCGGCGAGGCCGCGTGCCGTGCGCGCCGGGCGTGCGCGCCGCTTGCGGATCGGCCTGCGTAAGATCGGCGGCCACCGCGGCCACCGAGCTCGCGTAATAGCGGATGGTGCTGGTGGCGCCGACGATCCGTGCCGTCGAAGGCATGATCCGCGCGGCGGCGAGGCCGAACAGGGTGAGCATGGGCAGCAGCTGGTCCATTCTCTGCTCGGTGGCGAGCGCGAGCGCGACGAGCGACAGGAGCACGGTGATCGCCAGCGTTTCGACGACCAGCCGGGGCAGCAGGCTGATCGCGTTGAAAATGCCGGTTGCGCGCGCATAGATCGCGCTGCTGCGCGCGAAGCCGCTCACGAAATGGTCTTCGCGCCCGAGCACTTTCATTTCCTTGAGCGCGCCCATCCCCTGGCCTGCCCACTTGAACATGTCGATGTTGCTGCGGCTGCGCGCTTCACGCTCTTCGCCGAGCTTGCGCTTGAACCCGCGCTGGAGCACCCATCCGGTGACGCCGACGAAGCACAGCGCGGCGAGCGTCACTTTCGGCTGCACCGCGAAGAGCAGGATCGCGATCGCCAGCACCACCAGGCCTTCGGTGAGCAGCGCGACGACGGGCAGGATGAACCCTGCGGTCGCACGCCCGACTTCAGCCGTGATCATCCGCAGCTGCTCGGTCGAGTTGCGCTGCAGCCTCGCCACGTAGGGCGAGCGCAGGTACATGGCAAGCAGGTCGGTTCCCAGCCGCGCCTCCACGCCGCAGACGAAGCGCGCCTGCATGAAGTAGAGAAAGCCCAGGAAGAGGTTTTTTGCGACGTACACGCCGATCAGCGCCACTGCGCCGATCAGCACGAATTTCTCCAGGCTCGGCGCGCCCGACGCGGCGTAGACGGTCTGGAAAAGCGGGTTGGCCACGATCGGCCCGGGGTCGCCGAGCAGGCTGATGAAGGGGAACACGAGGCCGATGCCGAGCGCTTCGGCCGCTGCGCCGAAAAGCGTCAGCACCATCACCGCGAACGCACGCCAGCGCTCGCTGCGGGTGAGGAGCGCCCATGCATCGACGAGATGCTTCATCGGGGAGCCCCTCGGGGCATGCGGGTATCCATGAGGTCGCGCATCATACCGTCAAAAACGCCGGAGGTAAGCTAGAATGGCCGCGTTTTAACCGCGCCCGGCAGCTTCGCCGCAGCAGGTCAGACGACCCGACTGCCGTATCCAGC
>JAQGNC010000602.1 GCA_028292065.1 Betaproteobacteria bacterium | reverse complement strand
AAGATGTGAAATGGCTATATCATTAAATCACAAAATTTCCATAAACGGCGCGAGCATCTTCGACGATGTGCGTGCCGCTCTCACGCCTATGACACATCCCCTCACACTGCACGTGAACGGTGCGCAGCATTGCACTGATGCGGAGCGCGGCGCGCGCAACGCGCGAGTCGATTTGCAATGAGCGCCGATCGCGCAACGTTGCCTTACGGGCTCGACGTCAATCGCCGGCTCGACCGCTGGGTGCGCATCGGCGGCGACGGAACCGTCATGGTGTATACGGGCAAAGTCGAGATCGGCCAGGGCATCGTCTCGGCGATGGCCCAGATGGCGGCCGAAGAGCTCGACGTGAGTTACTCGCGCATCCGCATGGTCGCGCTCGACACGACGATGAGCCCCGACGAAGGCGCGACGTCGGGCAGCCGTTCAGTGGAGGAGGGCGGCACCGCGCTGCGTTATGCGTGCGCGGAAGTGCGAGACCTGTTTCTGCAGGCGGCGTGCGGCACGCTCGGCGTGACGCTCGAGCGCGTCAGCGTCGACGACGGCACGATCCGGGTGCGCGACGGCGCAGCGAGCGTCACCTACTGGGACCTCGCATCCGCGGTCGATCTTGCGCGTGAAGCGACAGGCGAGGTGCGGCCGAAGTCTGCGGCCGAGCTGAAGATCGTGGGCACGTCGCTCCCCAGGCTCGACATCGCCGGCAAGGTCACCGGCGCGGCTTATGTTCACGACATCGACCTTCCCGGAATGCTGCACGGGCGCGTCGTGCGTCCGCCTTCGTATCGGGCGCAGCTCGTCTCGATCGATCTGGAAGCGGCGAAAGCGCGCAGCGGCGTGCGGGCGGTCGTGCGCCGCGGCAGCTTCGTCGGGGTGGTCGCCGAGCGCGAGGAACAGGCGATCAGGGCGATGCGCGCGCTCGCGGCGGGCGCCCAGTGGGACGAACGCGCCGACCTGCCCGACGTCGACGCGTTGCCGGAGTTTCTGCTGTCGCAACCCAGCGAGGAGGAGGCGCTCAGCGACCAGCGTGCTGCATCCGCGCCGGCGGTGCAGACGCTCGAGGCGCGCTACACCCGGCCTTACCTCGCGCACGCGTCGATCGCGCCATCGTGCGCGATCGCGAAGTGGACCGGCGGCGGACTCGAAGTGTGGACCCACAGCCAGGCGTGCTATCCGCTGCGCGACGAGCTCGCGAAAATACTGAAGCTGCTGCCGACCGACATCGTGGTGCGTCATGCGGAAGGCGCCGGCTGCTACGGTCACAACGGCGCGGACGACGCAGTGCTCGACGCGGTGCTGCTCGCGCAAGCGGCGGGTGACGCGCCGGTGCGAGTGCAGTGGATGCGCGAAGACGAGTTCGCGTGGGAGCCTTTCGGTCCTGCCATGGTGGTGAACGTGCAGGCGTCGCTCGACGCGCAAGGACGCATCGTCGACTGGCGCGAGGACGTGCACGGCAACCGGCACATCTCGCGGCCGGGGCGGCATTCGAGTCCCGGGCTGCTCGCGGCGTGGCATTGGGACGAAGGCTTCGAGCCGCCGCCCGCGGTCGATATGCCGCTTGCTGCAGGAGGCGGCAGCCAGCGCAACGCGGTGCCGCTCTACGACTTTCCGAACCAGCGCGTGACCAACCACGCAGTCATACCGATGCCGGTGCGCGCGTCGACCCTGCGCGCGCTCGGCGCGTACGCGAACGTCTTCGCGATCGAATCGTTCATGGACGAGCTCGCTCTCGCGGCGGGTGTCGACCCGGTGGAGTTTCGCCTGAGGCACTTGAGCGATGCGCGGGCGCGTGCAGTCATCGAAGCCGCGGCGGAGAAAGCCGGCTGGAGCACGAAGTCGCAGCGCACGGGCGAGGCGACCAGTGACGTCTCTAGCGGCATCGCCATCGGCTTCGCGCGCTACAAGAATGCGGGCGATTACGTCGCGGTGGTCGCGGAGGTGGACGTGGCAGAGACCGTGAGAGTGCGCCGGGTCGTCACGGCGATCGACTGCGGGCGGGTGGTCAATCCCGACGGCATCCGCAAGCAGGCCGAAGGCGGTGTGATACAGGCGACGAGCTGGACGCTCAAGGAGCAGGTCCGCTTCGATCGCACTCGCATCACCACGCGCAACTGGGACGACTACCCGATCCTCGCTTTCACTGAAGCGCCCGACGTCGAGACGGTGCTCATCGACAGGCCCGACGAGCCTTCGCTCGGCGTCGGCGAAGGCATGGCCGGCCCGACCGCGGCGGCGATCGCGAACGCGGTGTACGACGCGTTAGGCGTGAGGGTGCGCGACCTGCCGATCACGCGCGAGCGCATACTCGCGGCGATGAATACGTAGGCGTTCATCGCAAGCTGTCATCGCGAGGAGCGCGGCGACGTGGCGATCCCGTGGCGCACGGGCGCTCGGTCAGGGGCGTTTTGCGAGCGCCTCGCGATTGCGCAGCCTGTCCTGAGCTGCGTCGAAGGGTCACTTCGTTCCTCGAATGACAGATCAGATGGTCATTGGCGTGCGGCAGAGTCGCGTGCGCTAGAATCAGCGAAACACCAACGGCACCGTCAGTTACCGGGCATCTCACACCAGGAGGGAGACGCATGGCGCAACGCAAGCGTCCCGAAGACCTGCGCAGTCACAAGTGGTTCGGCGTTAAAGACCTGCGCTCGTTCGGGCATCGCTCACGCGCATTGCAGATGGGTTACACGCGCGAGGATTTCACCGGCAAGCCGATCATCGCGATCGTCAGCACGTGGAGCGATCTGAACCCGTGCCACGCCCACTTCAAGCAGCGCGTCGAGGAAGTGAAACGCGGCGTGTGGCAGGCCGGCGGATTTCCGGTCGAGCTGCCGGCGCACTCGGTGTCGGAGACTTATCTCAAGCCGTCCTCGATGATGTATCGCAACTTCCTCGCGATGGAGACCGAGGAGTTCCTGCGCGCGCACCCCGTCGACGGTGCGGTGCTGATGGGCGGCTGCGACAAGACCACACCCGGTCTCCTGATGGGCGCGCTCAGCATGGACCTGCCGGCGATCTTCGTTCCGGCCGGACCGATGCTGCGAGGCAACTGGCACGGCCAGCCCCTGGGCTCCGGCAGCGACGCTTGGAAATACTGGGCCGAGCTGCGCGCGGGCAACATCGACGAGTCCGAGTGGCAGGAAGTCGAGGAAGGCATCGCACGCTCGTTCGGCCACTGCATGACGATGGGCACCGCGTCGACGATGACCTCGGTCGCTGAAACGCTCGGCATGACGTTGCCGGGCGCCGCGTCGATTCCGGCGGCCGACGCCAATCACCCGCGGATGGCGGAGAACAGCGGCCGGCGCATCGTCGAGATGGTGTGGGAAGACCTGAAGCCGTCGGCCATCGTCACGCGCGATGCGGTCGACAACTCGATCACTGTGATCCACGCGCTCTCCGGTTCGACCAACGGAATCATTCTCCTGACCGCGATCGCCGGGCGCGCCGGGATCGAGCTCACGCCCGAACGCTTCGACGAGATCGCGCGCACGACACCGGTGCTCGCGAACGTGAGGCCCGCGGGCGACAAGTACCTGATGGAAGACTTCTACTATGCGGGCGGGTTGCGGGCGCTCATGAACGAGCTGCGCGACAGCCTCCGGCGCGAGTGCATGACGGTCAACGGCAGGACGATCGGCGAGAACATTGCGGACGCGAAGATCTACAACGACGACGTGATCCGCACGCGCGACAAGCCGCTCTCCGAGACCGGCGGGCTCGCGGTGCTGCGCGGCAATCTCGCGCCCGACGGCGCGATCATCAAGCCGACTGCGGCGGAATCGCATCTGCACAAGCACATCGGCCGCGCGGTCGTGTTCGCGGACTATAACGACATGAACGCGCGCATCGACGACGAAGCGCTCGACGTCGACGAGAACTCGGTGCTCGTGCTCAAGAACGGCGGTCCGCTCGGCGGCCCCGGCATGCCCGAGTGGGGCCAGCTCCCGATCCCGAAGAAGCTCCTCAAAAAAGGCGTGCGCGACATGGTGCGCATTTCCGACGCGCGGATGAGCGGGACCTCGTACGGCACGTGCGTGCTGCACGTATCTCCCGAGTCCTATATCGGCGGCCCGCTCGCGTTCGTGCAGGATGGCGACCTGATCGAGCTCGACGTTAGTGCGCGGAAGCTCGACCTGAAAGTGAGCGACGCCGAGCTCGCGCGCAGGCGCTCGACGTGGAAAAAGCCCGAGCCGCGCTTCACCCGCGGCTACGGCGCGCTGTTCGCGCAGCACATTACGCAAGCGGACAAAGGGTGCGACTTCGACTTCCTGCACGGCGGCGCGCCGACGCCTGATCCGGAAATACACTGATTTCGGTGAACGGGTGAACGGGTGAACGGGTGGGTTCTCCGCTGCCGCGGAGAACGTGCGCTCCGGGCAACCCGACGTTTTTCACGCTGTTGATCCGTTCACTCGTTCACCCGTTCACCCGTTCACCAGCGACGCAGGAGCGACAAATGGAACTCGCAACGAACCAGTTCAAAGCCAACATCAAAGCCGGCAAGCCCCAGATCGGGATCTGGTCGAGCCTGTGCAGCTACATCTCCGCCGAGGTGCTCGCCGATGCCGGTTTCGACTGGGTGCTGCTCGACACCGAGCATTCGCCCAACGAGCTGCCGATGGTCCAGAACCAGCTCGACGGTCTCGCGTACGGCAAAGGCACGACCGAAGGCATCGTGCGCCCGGCGTGGAACGACATCGTGCTCATCAAGCGTTATCTCGACGTCGGTGCGCGCACCCTGCTGATCCCTTACGTGCAGAACGTCGAAGAGGCGCAGCGTGCGGTGAGCGGACTGCGCTATCCGCCGCAAGGCATGCGCGGCGTGTCGGGCTGCACGCGGGCCAACCGCTACGGCCGCACCACCGATTATTTCAAGCGCGTGCACGACGAAGTCTGCCTGCTGCTGCAGCTCGAGACCCGCACCGCGCTGAAAAGCCTGGAAGCGATCGCCGAGATCGACGGGGTCGACGGCATCTTCATCGGCCCGAACGATCTCGCGGCCGATATGGGCTATCTGGGCAACTGGCAGCATCCCGAAGTGTGGAAGGTGATGGAAGACGCCGCGAAGCGCATCCGCAAGGCCGGCAAGGCGCCCGGGATCCTCGTCGGCGAAGCGGACGGGCAGCGCTGCATCGACATGGGCTATACCTTCGTCGCGGTCGGCAGCGACCTGGTGATGCTCGCGCGCGGCGCGGATGCGCTGGCGGCGAAGTTCCGCGCCCGATAGCCGCGGCAATATGAGCGGCAACACGCGGCCTTCGCGCAGCAGGTGTCGTCGCGAAGCGCAGACAAGGGCGCCGTGCCGACGCCGTGGCGCACGCGAAGACGACGGACGCTGCGCGCTTGCGTCGTCGATGGCTTCCTCGCAGTGACCCGCGGGACGCACCGCCGACTCGACCGCCCGACCGCGTGAGCCCCGCGTTCAAAGTCGCCGTCGCCGGGCTGGTCGCGGTTGCGGCCATCGTCTTTTTCCTTCCTCCGCCCGCGGGATACACCGCGCAGACCATGCACGCGGGGGCGCTGTGCCTGCTCGTCATCGGCTTGTGGGCGTTCAGCGCGCTACCGGAGCACCTCGTCGGGCTGCTCTTCTTCCTGCTCGCGATGGTCTTCGCCATCGCGCCCGCGGGCGTGGTCTTCTCCGGTTTCGCTTCGGGGACCCTGTGGCTCGTGCTCGGCGGGCTGGTCCTCGCCGAAGCGGTGAACAGCACCGGTCTCGGCGTGCGGCTCGCGCGCGCGCTGATCGGCCGGCATGCGCTGTCGTATCGCGGCTTCATCGCGGCGGTCGTGCTCGTGTGCTCGCTCATGTGCGTCGTGATGCCCGCGACCGTGACCCGCATCGTGCTGCTCCTGCCGATCATGGCCGCGCTCGCCCAGCGCCTCGGCCTGGCGCCGGGCAGCCGCGGCTACGACGGCGTCGCGCTCGCGGTGATCATCACGAACAACCAGGTCGGCACCGCGTTCCTGCCGGCGAACGCGCCGAACCTCGTCCTCGCGGGCGCTGCGGAAACCCTTTACAGGACGACGTTCACTTACGGCGAGTGGCTGCTCGTTCAGCTTCCGGTGATGGGTGTACTGAAAGCGTTGGTGATCATCGCGCTCGTCTGGCGGTTGTTTCCCGACGAGACCCGGACGCCGGCCGCGCAGGAAGCCGACGCACCGATGAGCGGCGACGAAAAGCGCCTCGCGGTGATCCTCGCCGCGGCGGTGACCCTGTGGGCGACCGATTTCGCGCACGGCATACACCCCGGGTGGATCGGACTCGGCGCAGGGCTCGCCACGCTGATGCCGCGCATCGGGGTCATGCCGGTGTCGAGCTTTTCCGAGCGCGTGAAGCTGAACCCTTTCTTCTATATCGCGGCGATACTCGGCCTGGGCGCGATCATGGTGGAGAGCGGCCTGAGCCGCGGGCTGGGCGAAGCGGTCCAGGACGGCCTGAAGCTGCAGAGCGGACACGACGCCGCCAATTTCGCGACGCTCGCGCTGCTGGCGACGGTCACCGGGGCGGTCGTGACGAACGTCGCACAGCCCGCGCTGCTGGCGCCGCTCGCCGGCCATTTCGCCGAAGCGGCAGGCTGGCCGCTGAAGGCGGCGCTGATGACGATCGTGCTCGGTTTCACCACTGCGGTGTTTCCGTTCCAGGTGCCGCCGATGATGGTCGGCGTGCAGATCGCAGGACTGAAACTGCGCCGCGTGCTGAGGATCTCGGTGCCGCTCGCGTTGATCAGCCTGTTCGTGCTGCTGCCGATCAATTATTTGTGGTGGCGGGCGATCGGATATTTTGGCGGGTCAGGGTTTTAGGGGTCTGACCCCGGCTTTTTGGGGTCAGACCCCGGTTTAAACCAGGGACAGACCCCTACGAACAAAACCAAACAAAACCGGGGTCAGTCCCCGTCCTCCGAGGAGACGTTGAATGAGCAGCAAGCTTTTCGAACCGCTGGCGATCGGTCCCATGACGCTCACGAACCGGATCACGATCGCGGCGATGTGCCAGTACAGCGCGATCGACGGATCGATGACCGACTGGCATCTGCAGCACCTCGGCAACCTGTCGCTCTCCGGCGCAGCGATGCTGGTGATCGAAGCGACCGGCGTCACGCCTGAAGGAAGGATCACTCACGGCTGCACCGGGCTTTACTCGGACGCGAACGAGACCGCCATGAAGCGCGTCGTCGATTTCGTTCGCAGCGTCTCCCCAATCCGCATCGGCGTGCAGCTCAGCCACGCCGGGCGGAAGGCTTCCGCCGAGCGACCGTGGGAAGGCCGCGGTCCGCTTAACGGTGAGAGCGCGTGGGAGACGGTCGCGCCTTCCGCCATTCCGCTCGCTCCCGGCTGGCCCATGCCGGTCGCACTGAACCGCGCCGGAATGGACCGCGTGCGCGATGGATTCGTCGCGTCGGCGCAGCGCGCGCTGCGGATGGAGCTCGACTTCGTCGAGCTGCATTCGACGCACGGCTACCTCATTTCGGAATTTCTCTCGCCGCTCGCGAACAAGCGCACCGACGAGTACGGTGG
The DNA here is from genome assembly GCA_028292065.1 of Betaproteobacteria bacterium. Classification (GTDB taxonomy): domain Bacteria; phylum Pseudomonadota; class Gammaproteobacteria; order Burkholderiales; family SG8-41; genus JAQGMV01. The sequence continues at coordinate 5,010 of JAQGNC010000602.1, read as the reverse complement.
AAGCCTGGAAAACCGCATGCGGTTCCCGCTCGAGATCGCGCGCGCGGTGCGCGAGGTGTGGCCGCGGCAGCGTGCGATGGGCTCGAAGATCTCCGGGACCGATTTCGCGGAAGGCGGATGGACGCCTGACGACGCGGTCGCCTATGCGCGCGAGTTGAAGCGCGTCGGCTGCGATTACGTGACGGTCTCGGGCGGCGGCGTGGTGCTCGACGCCAAGGTGCCGACCGGCCCGGGATACCAGGTGCCGTACGCGGAGCGCGTGCGACGAGACGCCGGGCTCGCCACGGGCTCGGTGGGATTGATCAGCGACCCGCATCAGGCCGAAGAGATCGTCGCGAGCGGCAAAGCCGATTACGTCTCGCTCGCGCGCGGCATGCTGTTCGACCCGCGCTGGCCGTGGCACGCCGCCGTCACCCTCGGCGCCGACGTCAAATACCCGCCGCAGTACGAGCGTGCGCACCCGAAGGCGTGGCCGCCCGGACGCCAGGTCAAAAGCAGCTAACGCCAAGGACGCAAAGGTAAAAAGAAAGGACGCAAAGGAGGGCAGATCAACCGTTCTCAAGTTCGATCACCTGGCGACCTTGTCTTTTCCTTCGCGTCCTTCTTTCCTGCTTCTAGCCTTCATCGTTGGTGCGGAGTCAGCGGCAGCGAGCCGAAGGAAACGAGGTTCAAGGAGGGAAACCCTGGTTTCCTTCCTTGGCGCTCACCGGAACTTCGTTTCGGGGCGCCTACGGCGCGCTGGAACGAAGTTCATGCGGGGCTCCGCGGCTGTCGACCGTCTGCAGCAGTACAGGCCGGCGCCACGCGCGGTGGACGTACTGGACCACTCGCGCGGCGCGCTCGAGGTCGAGGCCGCGTCCGTCGGCTTCGTGGTCGTGGACCAGCACGAGCGTGCCGTCGTGCTTCATCTCGCCGACGCGAATACGCGGCGCGCCGTAGTTGAACTTCGGCGCGAGTATCGCTTCGCGTATCCTGTTCACGTCGCGTCCCGCGACCTTGATGCCTTCGTCCGACTTCGCCTCAAAGACGAACAGCCCGAGCTTCTCGGCGAGCTCCGCATCGAGGTAATTGCGGATGAAGCCGAAGTCGTCCTCGTCGCGGCGGATCTCGCGCGCGCGCTCGAGCCCCTGCTGTTCGACGATGCGCTCCCACATCGAGAAGCCGACGTGGTAGGGGTTGATCGCGAGCGCCGCCTGCTGTTCTCCGGCGAAAGGCCGCACCACGTTCGAGTGGCAGGTGACGGCATCGAGATAGAGGTCGCTCGGCAGAAAGTCGGCTTCACGCAGCAGCCGCGCGTGCCAGTAGGTCGCCCAGCCTTCGTTCATGATGTTGCACGCGAAGACCGGGTAGAAATAAAACGATTCGTAGCGCACCGCGAGGAAGACGTCGCGCTCCCAGTCTTCGAGCTCGGGGCCGTAGTGCGCGATGAACCACAGCAGGTCCGATTCCGGGTGCGGCGGTATCGGCGCAGTGCGGCGCTCGCGTGAGGCTTCCGCACGCTCGATCTCGCCGGGCAGATGCCTGAAACGCCCGGTGAAGGAATCCTCGTCCCCTCGCGGCGCCGCCGGCTTCAGGTGCGTGGGATAGAGCGGCCGGTGCAGCTCCTGGTCGAGATCGACGTGAGGCTCGAGCGCGAGTGCGGCGTCGAGCAACGCCTCGACGCGCTGCTGCCCGTGGTCCCTCACCGCCTGCTCGATGCGGTGCGCCTGCGCCGCGGCGTGCTCCACGATGTTGGTGCCCGACATTTCGGCAAAGCGCGCGAAGAGATGGTTGTTCTTGGCGAAATCGGCGTGGCCGAGCACGTGAGCGGTGACGAGGGTGTTCTCGGCGAGCGTGTTCGAGTTGACGAGGTAACCGTGGCACGGGTTGCCGGGGAACATCACTTCGAAAATCCGCGAGTGACCCATCGACTGGCGGATGAGCTGATGGATATAGCGCACGCCGAACGACCAGTGGGGCATGCGGATCGGCAACCCGTAGATCGCCACTTCGTTCATGAAGTTGTTCGGGACGAGCTCGAAATCGACCGGGTAATAATCGAGCCCCACCGAGTGCGCGAGCGATTCGATGCGCTTGCCGTAATCCTGCAGGCGCTCGTTCATGTCGGACTGCGAGAGGCTCATGCAACCTCCGCCGCTGCATGTCCTTGTCGCGATGCGACGAGCGCATGCGCTCTCAGGCTCATGCAGCCTCCGCGCGCGCCTGCTGCTCCTGGAAGAACTGCCGCAGCGCGTTCCACACGTCGTCGCGGCCGGTCACGCGCGCCATGCCGAGCGGCAGGCTTTCGCGCTGCATGCGCGCGAAGATGCCGGCGAGCTCGGTCTCGGGCGAGATGCCGTACGCAGGCCTGATCTCGATGAAGCCGCCGTAGTTGAGCCCCTGGCAGCACTCGCGCAACGCTTCGGTCGAAGGCTCGCGATCGTCCACGAGGTTCTCGCCGTCGGAGGCATAGAACAGATAGACGTTGTACTGCGAGGGATCGTAGCGCTCCTTGATCACGTCCTTCGCGAGCTTGAATACGGTCGACGACACGGTTCCGCCGGTGCCGCTCGTCTGGAAGAACTGCGACTCGTTGAATTCCCACGCTTCGGCCGAATGCGCGAGGAAAGCGACTTCGACTTTGGCGTACTGGCGGCGGATGCCCTGGAGCGCGAAGAAAAAGAAAGTCTTCGCGAGCTGGCGCTCGGTCTCGCCCATGCTGCCCGAGACATCGAGCGCGAAAATCACCGCCGCGTTGGTCGCAGGCCTGTCGCGGCGCACGAGCTGCCGAAAGCGCAGGTCGTCGTCGGTGAAGGGGGCAGGATCCTGCTGGATGGCGCGCCGCCGGATCGCCTGCTTGACCGTGCGCCTGCGGTCGAGCCTGGAGCGCACCCCGCGCTTGTCCCAGCCTTCGCGCACGAACTCCTGGTCCTGCTCGCGCGCCGAGGCCTTGGGTTTCAGGTCGGGGAGCTTCAACTCTTCCCACAGCCAGTCGAGCACGTCTTCGACTTTGAGCTCGAGGACGAACTGAAGGTCACCCTGGCCGCTGCCCGCATCGCCGCCATTTTGGTCGCCCTGCTGCGGCTGTGCGGGTTTGAGCACCTGGCCGTCCTCACCGGCACCCTGGCCTGCGCCGGTTTCGCCGTCGGTGTCACGCAGCCGAAAGCGCGCGTGCTCGGCGAGCTTGACCGGGACGAGCACCGTACCGCCGCCGGGTCCGCTGAGCACGTCGGGCCCTGCGATCAGGTTCGGCAGGCTTTTCTCGACCGATTCACGCACTTTCTCGTTGTGCCGGAGCCAGTCGCGGGCCCCGCGGGAAAAAAGATCGTACCAGCCGACCTCGGCGGAGATGCGCAGCGGCTGCTGCCAGCGTGAGAGCAAAGGATCGGGCGAGAAGGTCATGAATACTTACCGCGCAGCGCGTGGTGCGTAGAGGGCGAGACTGACATGAAGCGTCTCCTATTCCTGTGCGAGCAGCGTCGTGACGTAGTTCAGCGCTTCTCTGGCGCTATGCACGTCGTAGCCGTATTCCTCCACCAACCGTTTTTCGACGACCGAGATCTTCTGCTTTGCTTCTTCATCGGGGCGCGTCGTCGAGCTGACCAGGCGCAGGACATCGCGGCGCTGCTCGAACAGATACTGGCCGATCGCGTCGTGCAGCAGCGCGTGGCTGTTGAGCGTGAACTTGTCGCCGCGCTTGAAAGCGCCCATCGCTTTTCTCACGATCTCCTGGCGGAACGACTGCTTGCCCGAGTCGGAAACGTCGATCTTCTCTTCGACCGAGCGCAGGAAACGCTCGTCTGGCTTGCGCTCCTCTCCGGTCATCGGGTCCTTGATGAGCCGGTTGTCCAAGGTAGCCTCGACCTCGTCGAGATATTTGTCGAGAAGATCCTGCGCTTCCTGCTCGAACGAGACGAAAAGGGCTTTGTGTACGTCTTCCTTCACCCACTTGTTGTAGAAATCCTTGCGGGCGATCACCAGGAAATCGACCCATTTGCGTTTCTTCTTCGGGTCGATACGCGCGTCGGATTCGATCGCGTCCTTGAGTCCCAGCAGCACGTCCATGGTCGTGAGGCTTTTCGCCGCGCTCTGCACGATCGCGTTGGACAGCGAGTTGATGACGAAGCGAGGGCTGATTCCGGTCAGCGCTTCGTCGGGCAGCCGCGCGCGGATGCGCTCGGCTTCGGCGCGGCTGATGCCGTCGGCCTCTTCGCCCGCGTGCACCCGCACTTTCTTCGACGCGTCGGACTCGTTCTCGCCTTCGTGCAGCCGCGTGAGGATCGCGAACACCGCCGCGGTGTGCAGCACGTGCGGGTCGAGATGCACCTCGCTGAAAGCGGGCGCGTTGGAGATGAGCTTCTGGTAGATCCGCGCTTCATCCCTGAAGTTCAGGGTGTACGGCACCTGGATGATGACCATGCGGTCGAGCAGCGCTTCGTTCTCGCTTTCCTGGAGGAACCTGCGGAACTCGGCGAGGTTGGTGTGCGCGAGGATCGTCTCGTCCAGGTGTATGAGAGGAAAGCGCGAGACTTTGACGTTCTTTTCCTGGGTGAGGGTGAGCAGCAGATACAGGAACTCGCGCTTGACCTTCAGGATCTCGATCATCTCGAGCATCCCGCGGCTGGCGGCGTAGACCGCGCCGGACCACGACCACGCGCGCGGGTCGCCTTCGTCGCCGAACTGCGCGACCTTCGACAAGTCGACCGAACCGACGAGGTCGGCGATGTCGGCGGTCGTCGGGTCGTGAGGCGCGTAGGTGCCGATGCCCATGCGGCCGGCTTCGGAGATGAAAATGCGCTCGACCGGCATTTTCATGAAGTCGCCGATGAGCGCGTCGGTACCTTCGGCGATCTCGGCGGGGGTGCGAACCGCACGGCCTTCCTCGAGCCGGGCGCGGCACAGCGGGCACAGCTCGCCGGTGATCTCGACGCCGTAGGTCTCGCGGAACTTCGGCCGCAAGGTGTAGGGAACGAGGTGGAGCGGAGACTCGTGAACCGGGCACCCCTGGATGCCGTACAAAGCCCCTTCGTC
>JAQGNC010000586.1 GCA_028292065.1 Betaproteobacteria bacterium | reverse complement strand
CGCGAAGGCCTCGAGCGCGGGTCGCTGCCCGATGAAGTCCGCGTGATCTACGTGTCGCCGCTGAAAGCCCTGTCCGCCGACATCCACAAGAACCTCGCGGAGCCGCGCCGGGAAATCCGCACCCTCGGCGAGGACATGGGTTACGGGCCGGTGCGTATCACCGCGGCAGTGCGCAGCGGCGACACGCCGCAGGCCGAGCGCGCGGCGATGCTGCGCACCCCGCCGCACATTCTCGTGACCACGCCCGAATCGCTCTACCTCCTGCTGACGGCGGAGAAGTCGCGCGAGATGCTGAGGACCGCTCGCGTGGTGATCGTCGACGAAATCCACGCGGTGCTCGAATCTCGCCGCGGCGCGCACCTGGCGCTCACCCTCGAGCGCCTCGAGCACGTGTGCGCGGGCAACGCCGACGCGCTCGATACCGCCGAGCACGTTCAGCCGCGCCACGCCGACGCGCTCGGTCCGGTCGAGCACGTTCGGCCGCGCAACGCCGATGCGCTCGACCCGGTCGAGCGCGTTCGGCGGCGCAAGCTCCAGCGCATCGGGCTGTCGGCCACACAGAAGCCGATCGAGGAAGTCGCGCGCTTCCTGGTCGGCTCCGATCCCGCGTCGTCGTGCGGAATCGTCGACCGCGGCCACAAGCGCCGCATCGATCTTGCGGTGGAAGTCCCCGGCTCGCCGCTCGAAGCGGTGATGGCGGCCGAAGTGTGGCAGGAGATTTACGGGCGTCTGGTCGATCTGATCAAGTCGCACAAGACCACGCTCATCATGGTGAACACGCGCCGGCTCGCCGAGCGCATGGCGCACCAGTTGACCGAGCTCCTCGGCGCCGAGCACGTCGCCGCCCACCACGGCAGTCTGTCGAAAGAAAAACGCCTCGACGCCGAGTCGCGCCTGCGTGAAGGCACGCTCAAAGTGCTGGTCTCGACCGCGTCGCTCGAGCTCGGGATCGACATCGGCCACGTCGACCTGGTCTGCCAGATCGCGTCGCCGAACCGCATCGCGACCCTGCTCCAGCGGGTCGGGCGATCGGGACACACCGTGCGAGGCCTGCCGAAAGGCCGCGTGTTCCCACTCACGCGCGACGACCTCGTCGAATGTGCGGCGATGGTGCAGGCGGTCAAAGACGGCGAGCTCGATCGCGTGCACGCGCCCGAGAAGCCGCTCGACGTGCTCGCCCAGCAGATCGTCGCCGAAAGCGCCGCGGAGGAGTGGGACGAGACTGCGCTGTTCGATCTCTACCGCCGCGCGTATCCGTACCGCAATCTCACTCGCGAGGAATACGACGAAGTCGTGCACATGCTCGCGCACGGTTACACGACCCGGCGCGGTCGCCGCGCGGCGCTCGTCACGCACGATCCGGTCAACGAAAAGCTGCGCGCGCGCAAAGCGTCGCGCATGGCCGCGATCATGTGCGGCGGCGCGATTCCGGAAGTGTTCGACTATCGCGTGCTGCTCGAGCCCGAAGGCACTTTCATCGGCACGCTCAACGAAGACTTCGCGATCGAATCGCTGCCGGGCGACGTCTTCCAGCTCGGCAACACGTCGTGGCGCATCCTTCGGGTGGGCAGCGGCGTGGTGCGTGTCGCGGACGCGCAGGGGCAGCCGCCGTCGATGCCTTTCTGGCTCGGCGAAGCGCCGGCGCGCAGCTTTGAAATGAGCGCCGCGGTGTCGCGCATGCGCGAAGCCGCGGATGCGAAGCTGCCGCTGCCGGGGCAGCCGCGAGCGGATGGCGAGCTCGAGCCTGCGGTTCAGTGGCTGATGCACGCGTACGATCTTTCGCGTGCAGCCGCCGAGCAGATCATCACTTACTTCGCCGAAGGCAAGCGCTCGATCGGCGTGGTGCCCACGCAGCAAGCGATCGTTCTCGAGCGCTTCTTCGACGAGTCAGGCGGCATGCAGCTGGTGCTGCACGCGCCTTTCGGCAGCCGCGTCAATCGCGCCTGGGGCCTCGCGCTGAGGAAGAAGTTCTGCCAGGGATTCAACTTCGAGCTGCAGGCGGCGGCGACCGAGGAAGGGATCATCCTCTCGCTCGGTTCGTCACACTCGTTCCCGCTCGAAGACGTCTTTCGCTATCTGCATCCGAACACGGTGCGCGAGACGCTGGTCCAGGCGGTGCTCGATTCGCCGATCTTCGAAACGCGCTGGCGGTGGACGACCACGCTCGCGCTCGCGGTGCCGCGCAGCCGCAACGGGGCGCGCGTGCCTGCGCCGCTGCAGCGCATGTACGCGGAGGACCTGCTGCAAGGGGTTTTCCCTGACGCGACCGCGTGCTTCGAGAACATCCAGGGCGCTCGCGAAGTGCCCGACCATCCGCTCGTCAACCAGGCGATGCGCGATTCGCTCGAAGACGCGATGGATCTGCCCGGCCTCGTCGAAGTGCTCCAGCGGATTACGAACGGCGAGATCGAGTGTCTCGCGAAAGAAACGCCCGAGCCTTCGGTGTTCTGCCACGAGCTGCTCAATTCTGCGGTGTATACCTTCCTCGACGACGCGCCGCTCGAGGAGCGCCGCACCCAGGCGGTGTACACGCGGCGCGCGTCTGAGCCTCGCAACGCCGACGATCTCGGGGCGCTCGATCCCCAGGCGATCCAGCGCGTGTGCGACGAAGCGTGGCCGTACGCGAGCACCGCCGACGAGTTGCACGATGCGCTGATGCTGTCGGGTTTCATCCGTGAGAGCGAAGTGGCCGCCGCCGACCAGGCGCAGTGGCACGGCCTCATGGCCGAGCTCGTGAAGGACGGCAGGGCGGTCGCGGCCGGCGGTTTCTGGGTCTCGATAGAACGGTTCGAAGAGCTGAACGCGGTGGTGCCGCAAGCCGTGTCGCCGAAGATTCCCGAGCGCCTGCGCAAGTCGTGGGTCCGTGAAGACGCTGCGCGCGAGCTCGTGCGCGGGCGCATGGAAGTGCTCGGGCCGGTGACGGGGACGCGGTTGACGGCGGATTTCGAACTGACCGATGAACGGCTCGTGAGCGGGGCGTTGCTGGAGCTGGAAACCGAAGGCAGGTTGTTGCGCGGTTATTTCACCCCGGTCCCCGCGATCAAACCGGGGTCAGACCCCACCCGTGAAAACCGGGGTCTGACCCCTCCCACGGATGGGCAGGGTGAGGGGCAGCTCGAGTGGTGCGATCGGCGACTGCTTGCGCGCATCCACCGCTACACGATCAACCGCCTGCGCGCCGAGATCGAAGCGGTCACCGCGGCCGATTTCATGCGCTTCCTCATGCACTGGCAGCACGTCGCGCCCGAGCAGCAGGTCAACGGGGTCGAAGGGTTGTCCGCGGTGATCGAGCAGCTCGATGGTTACGAGCTCGCGGCGTCCGCGTGGGAGCACGACGTGCTGCCGGCGCGGGTTCGCGACTACACCTCGAGCTACATCGACATGCTGTGCCTGTCGGGGCGGGTGGCGTGGGGCCGCACCACGCCCATGGACGGCACCGGCAAAGCGCCGCTGAAAAGCTCCCCGATCGCGATCATGCAGCGCGAGCACGCGGCGCTGTGGCGCGTGGCCGAAGAAGTGAATCCCGACACGCTCAGCTCCGAGGCCCGCGCAGTGCACGACGCGCTGAAAACCCGCGGCGCGCTGTTCTTTCACGAGCTCGTCGCGGCGACCGGGCTGTTGCGCACGCACGTCGAGCGCGCGCTGGGCGAGCTCGCGGGCGCGGGGCTGGTCACCGCCGACAGCTTCAGCGGCCTGCGCGCGCTGCTCACGCCGTCGGAGAAGCGCAAGAGCCTCTCCGGCGGCCGTCCGAGCACGCGCAGGTCCGCGTACGGCGTCGACACCGCGGGGCGTTGGGCGCTGCTCGGCGGCGACACCGCGCATTCTCAAAAAGCGGACCGCGAAGCGCAGGTCGAAACGATCGCACGCGGCCTGTTGAGGCGTTACGGCGTGGTGTTCCGTTCGCTGCTCGCGCGCGAGTCGAGACTGCCGACGTGGCGCGAGCTCGTGATGGTCTATCGCAGGCTGGAAGCGCGCGGCGAGATCCGCGGCGGGCGCTTCGTCGGCGGCTTCGGCGGCGAGCAGTTCGCGCTCGCCGATGCGGTCGGGCGGCTGCGCGCGGTGCGCAAGCTGGAAAAAAGCGGCGAGCTCGTCGTGGTGAACGCGGCCGACCCGCTGAACCTCGTCGGCATCCTCACGCCCGACGGTCGTGTCACTTCGATCGCGCAGAACCGCGTCCTGTTTCGCGACGGGGTGGCGATCGCCGCGTGGGAAGGCGGCAAGGTGCGCCGCCTCGCGGCCTCCGAGCTCGACGACGACACGCTGCACGAGTGGCTTTCGCGCCGTGCGAGCGCGAGGCCGCTGAAGCCCCATTTCCGCAATGCGACCGAGCGCGAACGGCAGATGCTCGCGCGCAAACGCGGCAGCGCGCCCGACGAGTTCACGCCGACAGAAACGGTGCACTAAAGCCCGCGTCGTCGTGGCGCACGCCATGGTCCGCTTCAGATATCCTCCGCAGGTCTCGCCGCCGCAGCGCGCATTCATGCGCCCGGTTCGTGGCGCGGTCGCGGGTTTGTCATGCGCCGGCTATTTTGTATGATTCGCCAGACGCGTTAACAGCATCGCCGGAGAGTTCGATGGCAGGGCGCAAGCAACGGTTGGTCGAAGATCGCGACGTGTACGGCCTCACTCGCCGGGGTGAAGCCGAGCTTCGCGGCTCGAGCACGACGCTGCCGGCGGCTGCGATCGAGCTGCTCGCCCGCATCGACGGGACGAGCCCGGTGTCGAGTCTCAGGGAGGGCGTGGGTGAGCTGACTGCGGAGAACGTCGCAGGCACGTTCGAATGGCTCCTGCACCACGGGCTGATCGCACGCGTG
>JAQGNC010000559.1 GCA_028292065.1 Betaproteobacteria bacterium | reverse complement strand
CTCGAGCCGGGGGCGCCGCCTTTCACGGAGGCGACGCCGTACCAGCCCAACAGCCCTTATTCGGCGTCGAAAGCCGCGTCGGACCATCTGGTGCGCGCGTGGCACCACACTTACGGGCTGCCGGTCGTCACGACCAACTGCTCGAATAATTACGGTCCGCTGCAGTTCCCGGAAAAACTGATACCGCTCGTGATCGCGAACGCGCTCGCCGGCCAGCGCCTGCCGGTGTACGGCGACGGCATGAACGTGCGCGACTGGCTGTACGTGACCGACCATTGCGCCGCGATACGCGCGGTGCTCGACGGCGGCACGCCCGGCGAGGTTTACAACATCGGCGGCTGGAACGAGATGCCCAACATCGAGATCGTGAACGTGATCTGCGCTCTCCTCGACGAGATGCGCCCGCGCGCCGAGGGACCGCACCGCGCGCTGATCGCGTTCGTGAAGGACCGGCCAGGACACGATCGCCGGTATGCAATCGACGCCCGCAAGATCGAGCGCGAGCTCGGCTGGCGCCCGGCGGAAACGTTCGAGACGGGCATCCGCAAGACGGTGCAGTGGTACCTGGAGCACCCGTCGTGGGTCGCGAACGTTCAGAGCGGCGCGTACCGCCGCTGGGTCGACCTCAACTACGGCGACAGCCGGCAGCCGCGCTAGATCACCCGGTCGTTGCCGCCGTCGATCGGGACCTGCGCCCCGGTCGTCTTCGCGAAAAGCGGTCCGCACATCTCGGCGGTGAGCTCGGCGACGTCCGCGCTCCTCACCTCGGTCTTCAACACGTTGTTCGTCTTGTAGGCCTCGACCGAGAGGCCGTAGTGCGCCGCGCGTGAAGCGAGGACGTCCCGGGTCCACAGGCCGGTGTCGAACACCGCGTTGGGATGCACCACGTTCACGCGTATCCCCGCGGCGCCCCATTCGAGCGCCGCCACCCGGGCGAGCTGCGTGAGCGCGGCCTTTGATGCCGAGTACGCCGCCGCACCCGGCCCCGGCGCGGGGACGTTCTTCGAACCGATCACGACCACCCGCCCCCCGTTGGGCGCGAGCTCGAGCAGCGGATGGCATTCGCGCATGAGCGCCAGGTTCGCATCGACGTTCACGCGGGTGACCCGCTGCCACTCCTCGTCGGCAAGGGACTCGACCCGGCAGCCGCCCGGGAAGACGCCTGCGTTCAGGACCAGCATGTCGAGACCGCCGAAAGCGCCGACGCCCGCGTGCAGCGCCACGTTCACCGCGTCGCGCGAAGTGACGTCGCAATGGAGGCCGAGGAAATCGGCGCGGCCGCCGAACGCGTTCACGACGCCCGCATCGATATCGAGCCCGACGACGGCGGCGCCGCGCTTGAGAAACGCGTCGCAGCACGCGCGGCCGATGCCCGACGCGGCGCCGGTGACGAGCGCGACTTCGCCGGTGAACACCGGCGGCTTGCCGGCGCGGCGCAGCTTCGCCTGCTCGAGGTCCCAGTACTCGACGTCGAAGATGTCTTTCTCGGGAAGCGCCTTGTAACCGCCGAGCGCGGTCGACGCGAGGATCACGTCGATCGTATGCGAGTAGAGGTCGGCGACGATGCGTGCGTCCCTGGCGGTTCGCCCCAAGGTGCAAAGACCGAGCTCGGGATCGAGCACCATGCGAGGGGCCGGGTCGAGCATGGTCTTCGGTTGTTTTGCAGCCGCGGCGTTGCGGGCGAAATAGTCGCGATACGCCTGCGCGTACACCGCGACGTCCCTGCCGATCATCGGGACGCGCTTGGTGCGGATGACGTGGTCAGGGGTCGCGGGCCCCTGCTGCGAAAGCGCGGCCGCGTCCGCCCGGCGCGCAAAGTCGATGAATTTCGCGCTCGCCTGCGTGCGCATCACGAGCGGCACGCCCGCGGCTGCCGATATCTCGCGGCGCAACGCCGCGAGCTCGCGCGGGGCGGCGGTGACGCGTCCCGGCTCGCCCGATACCGCGCGCGGCGCGCCGCGGCGTTCGAGAAAGCGCTCGGCGCGAGTGACCAGCGCGATCATGCGCTCGTACGATTCGCGCGCAGTCGCGCCGAACGAGAACACCCCGTGGTTCATCAGGACCATGCCGACGGTCCCGGGACGGGCATCGGCCGCGAAGCGTGCCGCGCAAAGCCCCGCCAGATCGAAGCCGGGCATGATGTACGGGATCACCACGACGTCGTCGCCGAAGATCTCGCGCACGTGGCTCTGGCCGTTCGCGGTGTTCGTGACCGCGAGCACCGCGTCGGCGTGGGTGTGATCGACGTACTTGTACGGGAGGATCGCGTGGAGTATCGTCTCCACCGACGGGGCAGGCGCGCCGGCGCGGGTCACCTGGGTCGAAAGCTCGTTCATCATCTGCGGATCGGACAGGGACTCGAGCTTTGCAAGCTTCACCAGATGCGGCAAGCGCACCGGCGCGAATCCTTCCTCGCGTATGGTCTCGAGGTCCCAGCCGCTGCCTTTGACGTAGAGTATGTCTTCCTCTTCCCCCGTGACGCCGCGGCTGCGAACCTTCACCGAGGTATTGCCGCCGCCGTGCAGCACCAGCGTGTGATCGCGGCCGAGCAGTTGCGAGGTGTAGACCCGCTCGCCAAGGTCTCCCGAATACTGTGACGCCTCGGCGTCGTTCCATAATGATTTCATCGCTCGATTATACTTTCGCGGGCATGATGATGAAGGCGCCGCAAAGCTTTGCCGAAATGAAGACAGCCGGACTGCGCCTGGCGCTCTCGCTCGTGCTCGCGCTGGCATCGATACCGTGCTCGCACGCGGCTGCGCCCAAGATCCTGCGTATCACTTTCCAGGCCGCCGAGACCGGTTTCGACCCGGTCAGGGTCTCGGACATCTACTCCGGCGCGATCATCGAGGCGATCTTCGAGCCGCTGCTGACGTACGACTATCTCGCGCGGCCCGCGACGCTGGTGGCCAACACCGCGGAATCGCTGCCGGCGATCTCCGACGGCGGCAGGACCTATACCCTGAAAGTAAAGCCGGGGATTTACTTCTCCGACGACCCCGCATTCAAAGGCCAGTCTCGCGAGCTCACCGCGCGCGATTACGCCTACTCGATCAGGCGTTTTCTCGACCCGCGCAACCGGTCGCCGTACGCATTCCTCTTCGAAGGAAAAATCGTCGGTCTCGACGACCTTGCGGCGCGTGCCGGGAAAACCGGCGCATTCGACTACGACGCGCCGGTCGCCGGCCTCGAGACACCGGACCGCTACACCCTGCGGATCAGGCTCAAGGCCCCCGATTACAACTTCTCGCACCTGCTCGCGTTCTCGCTCGGGGGGGCGGTCGCGCGCGAAGCGGTTGAAGCGTACGGCGAAGACCTCAACGCGCATCCGGTGGGAACCGGCGCTTACCTGCTGAAAAGCTACACGCGCTCGTCCAAAATCATCCTCGAAGCGAACCCTCGATATCGCGTGAGGACGTGGGATTTCGTCGCCGGCGACAATGCGCTCGATACGCAGATCGCCGCGCGCATGAAAGGCAAGCGCCTGCCGCAGATCGAGCGCGTCGAAGTGAGCATCATGCAGGAGACCCAGAGCCGCTGGCTCGCGTTCCTCGGCGGCGAGACCGACATGGAATACGCGCTGTGGGACGTCGGCCCTCTATTCATGACGAGCGCAGGCACGCTGAAGCCCGAGTTCGCGGGAAAAGGCATCAGGCTCGACCGCACCATCGATCCGGAAATCACCTACACCTACTTCAACATGAGCGACCGGATCGGCGGCGAGCCGAACCCGGTCGCGGGCTTCAGCAACGAGAAGATCGCGCTGCGCCGCGCGATCGCGATGGCGTACAACGTCGACGACCAGATCCGCATCATCCGCAAAGGCCAGGCGGTCCGCGCGCACTATCCCATACCGCCCGAGATCGCAGGGCACGACCCGTCGTGGCGCAACGGCATCCCGTACTCGCCGCAGCTCGCCAACGCGCTCCTCGACAAGTTCGGCTACCGCCGCGGGCGAGACGGTTTCCGCACACTGCCGGACGGCAAGCCGCTGGTGATCCGCTATTCCTCCCCCCCCACCGACATCTATCGCCAGTTCGACGAGCTCATGAAACGCTCGCTCGACACGATCGGCATCCGCCTCGCGATCCACAAGGCTCCTTTCGCCGAGCTCATCAAGCTCGAAAACGAATGCAGGCTCATGATGCGCTCCACTGCGTGGATCGCCGACTATCCCGACGGGGATAATTTCATGCAGCTCCTGTACGGTCCGAACAGCCGGCAGAGCAACAACGCGTGCTACGAGTCGCCCGAGTTCGACCGCCGCTACGAAAAATCGAGGCGCTTGCCCGACGGGCCCGAACGCAACGCGCTCTACCGCGAGATGACCCGGCTCATGGAAGTGCACACCGTATGGATCATGGGCGACAGCCGCTATCGGAACATGCTGCTCCAACCTTACGTCGCCGGTTACCGCAAGCACCCGGTGCTCCACGCCGAGTGGCTATACCTCGACCTCGACCCGAAGCCCGGAAATAGACGTTGACCGCGTATATCCTGCGTCGCCTGTGGCAGTTCGTGCCGACGCTGCTCGGCGTCGTGCTCCTGGTGTTCGTCCTGTTCAACTGGGTCGGCGGCGATCCCGCGTATCTGCTCGCCGGCAAGATCTCCAACCCCGAGCACATCGCGAACATACGGCGCCAGCTCGGCGTCGACGAGCCGTATTACGTGCAGCTGTGGATTTTCATCACGCAGATCGCGACCGGCGATTTCGGTGCGAGCTGGGCGACCAACGAGAAAGTGTCCGAGATCTTTGCGACGCGTCTCGGGCCTACGCTGATGGTGCTGGTACCGATGCTGGTGATCGGCACGCTGATCGCCATGGCGGCCGCGATGCTCGTCTCGTGGCGCCGCGGCACGCTGACCGACCGCGGAATCATGGTCGCGTGCACCGTCGGCCAGTCGATCAGCATCCTCGTCTACATCATCCTGCTGCAGTACGTGCTCGCGTACCAGCTCGGCTGGTTTCCGGTACAGGGGTGGAGCCGCGACTTCTGGGAAAACCTCGTGCGCTACGGCGCGCTGCCGGTGATCGTCGGCGTGGTGGTCGGGCTCGCGCCGGACATCCGCCTGTATCGCAGCTTCTTCCTCGACGAGATCAACCAGGACTACGTCCGCACCGCGCGCGCCAAAGGCATGAGCGAGGCTCGAGTCATGAGCGTGCACGTGCTGCGCAACGCCGCGATCCCGATCGTCACCCATGTGATGATCCAGCTGCCGGGGCTGCTCGCGGGCGCTTTCCTCATCGAGCGCTTCTTTTCCATTCCCGGCATCGGGCGTGAAGTCATACTCGCGGTCGAGCGCAGCGATTTTCCGGTGATCAAGGCGGTGACGGTGTACGTCGCCATTGCGACCATGCTCGTCAATCTGGCCGCCGATCTGCTGTACAAGGCGCTCGACCCGCGAGTGCAACTCCGATGAGCGGCAGCGCGATGGCCCTCGCCCCGCTTGCAGCGGTGTCCTCACGCGGGGTGTGGACGCTCGCCTTGCGGCGCCTGCGGCGCGACCGCCTCGGCATGGCGTCGCTCGTCGTCGTGCTCGCGTTTCTCGCGGTGAGTCTCGCGTCCGCGGTCGGCCTCGTCGCGGCGGACTGGGAGCGCGAGATCGCGGTGAGCTATGCGCCTCCGGCGTTCGTGCACCACGAGCGGCCGGCCGCAGAGGACGCGGCCGCGGCCGCTCTCGAGACTGCGCACAGCCCCGCGGCGCAAATCACCGGCATCGACGACCCGTTGCGCGAAACGCTCGAACAGATCGGCCGTGAGCTGTCGGGGACGTCCGCCGCACAGCGCGCGGCGACGCGGCCGCTCGGCGCCGACAAATGGGGCCGC
>JAQGNC010000481.1 GCA_028292065.1 Betaproteobacteria bacterium | reverse complement strand
CTCAAGGACTACATCAACGCGATGATCGGTAACCTGCGGGCGACCACCGACCGCAACACCGAGCAGGACTGGCAGAAGACCAACCTCGCGAAGTTCAGCCGGATGATGCAGGGCCAGCGCGACCTCTTCACGGTCGCGCAGACGCTGCTCTCTGAGCTCGTGCCGCTCGTCAGCGCGCACCAGGGCGTCATGTACATCATGGACGTCGACGGTAACGAGCACCGCTTGAAGCAGCTCGCCGGTTATGCCGATACGCGCGAAGGCGACGAGCCGCGGCGCTACCGCGTCGGCGAAGGCCTGGTCGGACAGTGCGCGATCGAGAAGCAGCGTCTCATGCTGATCGATGTGCCGGAGAAATCGATCCAGATATCGAGCGGCCTGGTGACCGCGAAGCCGCGCAACGTGATCGTGCTCCCGGTGCTGTTCGAAGGCGAGGTGAAAGCGGTCATCGAGCTCGCGTCTCTCACCGACTTCACGGCCTCGCACATCGCGTTCCTCGAGCAGCTCACCGGCTCGATCGGCATCGTGCTGAACACGATCGAGGCGACGATGCGCACCGAAGGCCTGCTCAAGCAGTCGCAGGAGCTCGCGGCCGAGCTGCAGACCCAGCAGAAAGAGCTGCAGCAGACCAACGACGAGCTCGCGCAGAAAGCGCAGCTCCTCGCCGCGCAGAACGCGGAGGTCGAGCGCAAGAACCAGGAGATCGACCAGGCCCGCCGCGCGGTGGAAGAGAAAGCCGCCGAGCTCGCGCTCACGTCGCGTTACAAATCCGAGTTCCTCGCGAACATGTCGCACGAGCTGCGCACGCCGCTCAACTCGATCCTGATCCTCGGCCAGCAGCTCGCCGAGAACAACGACAAGAACCTCTCCCCGCGCCAGGTCGAGTTCGCCCAGACGATCCACGGCGCCGGAACCGACCTGTTGAACCTGATCAGCGACATTCTCGACCTGTCGAAGATCGAGTCCGGAACGGTGACGGTGGAGTGCGAAGAGTTGCCGTTCTCGCACCTGCGCGACCTGGTGCAGCGCAACTTCGGGCACGTGGCCGAAGCGCGCAAGCTCATGTTCAACAACGAGTTCGAGGGGGCGCTGACCGCCTCCCAGATGACGACCGATCCGAAGCGCCTGTTGCAGGTGCTGAAGAACCTGCTTTCGAACGCGTTCAAGTTCACCGACCAGGGCGGGGTCAGGCTCGAGGTCGCGTCGGCGACGAGCGGCTGGTCGCCCGATCACCCGGTGCTCTCCAAGGCCGACATGGTGGTGCGCTTCAGCGTGACCGACAGCGGCATCGGCATTCCTGCCGAGAAGCAGAAGCTCATCTTCGAAGCGTTCCAGCAGGCCGACGCAGGCACTTCGCGCAAATACGGCGGAACCGGCCTCGGCCTCGCCATCAGCCGCGAGCTCGCGAGCCTGCTCGGCGGCGAGATCAAGCTCTCGTCGATTCCCGGGGTCGGCAGCACGTTCACCCTGTACCTGCCGCTCGCCTATGTCGGCCCCGCATCGGGTAAGGGCGCCCCGGCGACCGCGTTGACGGACAGCTCGGCGTTTCAGCCGATCGTGCTCCCCGTCCCGCGCATCGAAGAGATCCCGGACGACCGCGAGAACCTCCAGCCGGGCGACCCGGTCCTGCTGATCGCGGAGGACGACCCGCATTACGCGCGCGTCCTGCTGTCGCTCGCACGCGACCACGGCTTCAAGGCACTGGTCGCGATGCGCGGGGCGGAAGCGCTGGCCCTTGCTAGGAAGTACAAGCCGACCGCGGTCTCGCTCGACATCTTCCTGCCGGACATGCTCGGCTGGACCGTGCTCTCGCAACTGAAGCAGGACCCGGCGACGCGCCACATCCCGGTGCAGATCGTGACGGTCGAGGAAGAGCGCCAGCACGGGCTCGAGCGCGGGGCATTCGCGTACCTGAACAAGCCGCTGACGACCAACAGCATCGAGGCCGCGTTCGACCGCATCAAGCGCTTCGCCGAGCCGAGGCCGCGCCAGTTGCTGGTCGTCGAGGACGACGCGGCCGAGCGCATGAGCATCGAGGAGCTGATCAAGCACGACGACGTGGAGATCACTTCGGTCGGTACGGGCGCCGCGGCGCTGGCGGCGATGCGCGAGCACGAGTTCGACTGCGTGGTGCTCGATCTGAAGCTGCCCGACATCTCGGGCTTCGACCTGCTCGCCGAGGTCCAGAAAGTGCCGGAGCTGCGGGATGTCCCGATCATCGTCTTCACCGGCCGCGAGCTCACGTCCGACGAGGAATCCCAGCTGCGCAAGATCGCCAAGAGCATCGTCCTGAAAGGCGTGCAGTCGCCCGAGCGCCTGCTCGACGAGACCGCGCTCTTCCTGCACCGCGTCGTGGCCGATCTCCCGCCGTCGAAGCAGCGCATGCTCGAGAGCCTCAACCAGAGCGACGAAGCGCTGATCGGCAAGAAAGTGCTGGTGGTCGACGACGACGTGCGTAACATCTTCGCGCTGACCAGCCTGCTCGAGCGCCACCACATGGAAACCGTGGTCGCCGGATCGGGCAAGGACGCGATCGAGATCGTCCAGAAAACGCCCCAGGTCTCGCTCGTGCTGATGGACATCATGATGCCGGAGATGGACGGTTATGAGACCATGCGGCGCATCCGCCAGGAGCCGCAGTTCCGGATGCTGCCGATCATCGCGCTCACGGCGAAAGCCATGAAAGGCGACCGCGAGAAGTGCCTGGAAGCCGGCGCGTCGGATTACATCGCGAAACCGGTCAACACCGATCAACTTCTGTCGTTGATGAGAATGTGGCTGCATCGTTAGGCGCGAGGCGCCTAACGATGCAGCCTTCGGCCGGTACGCTGAAATGCGTAAACGGGTGAACGGGTGAACGGGTGGTCAGAGTCTCCCTCGCCCCGCGATAGCGGGGAGAGGGCAGGGGTGAGGGGCAACGGGGTAACACCATCAACGTGAATCAAGAAGACAAAGTCAACATACTGCTCGTCGACGATCAGCCCGGGCGGCTGATGAGCTACGACGCGATACTGAGCGTGCTCGGGCAGAACCTCGTCCACGCGCGCTCGGGAACCGAGGCGTTGCAAAAGCTCATGGAAGGCGATTACGCCGCGATCCTGCTCGACGTGAACATGCCCGGCATGGACGGGTTCGAGACCGCGACGATGATCCACCAGCATCCGCGATTCGAGAAAACGCCTATCATTTTCGTGACCGCGGTTCACGTCACGGACCTCGACCAGCTCAAGGGTTACCAGCTCGGCGCGGTGGATTACGTGTACGTGCCGGTGGTCCCGGAGATCCTGCGCGGCAAAGTCGAAGTGCTGGTCGAGCTCTATCGCCAGCGCCGCGAGCTCGAGCGCCTGAACCGGCGCCTCGCCGAAGCCAACGAAGACCTCGCCGATGCGAACGCCGCGCTGCAGGCGGAGAAAGCGCGCGAGCTCGAAGCGCTCAATGCGACGCTCGCCCAGGCGAACTCCGAGCTGGGGCAGGCGAACCGCACGCTGCAGGCCGAAGTCGCGGAGCGCGAGCGCGCCCAGGAAGCGCTCGAAGCCGCCGACCGGCGCAAAGACGATTTTCTCGCCATGCTCTCGCACGAGCTCAGGAATCCTCTCGCCGCGATCCAGGGGGCGATCGAGCTCATGCACAGGAAAGCGATAGACGACACCCAGCTCGTGTGGGCAAGGGACGTGCTGTCGCGCCAGAACCGGCACCTCTCGCGCCTGATCGACGACCTGCTCGACGTTTCGCGCATCACGATGGGCAAGCTCACGCTGCACAAGGAGCCGGTCGAGCTGCGCGACGTGCTGCAGCATGCGGTGGAAACCGCGCGACCGCTGGTCGAGCTGCGCCGGCACAATCTGACCCTGCGTCTTCCCGACGCGCCGCTGCACGTCAAAGGCGACGCGGTGCGGCTCTCGCAGGTGGTCTGCAACCTGCTCACCAACGCGGCCAAGTACACCGACGAAGGCGGGCACGTGGAGCTCACGCTCGAGTACGAGCAGGGCCGCGACGGCCACGGCGACGCCATCGTCAAGGTGAAGGACAACGGGCGCGGCATCGGCAAGGATGTGCTGGACCGCCTGTTCGAGCCGTCCACCCACGAGGAGCGCCTGAACAGCGGGGCGCACGGCGGGCTCGGCATCGGTCTCATCGTCGTTCGCGGCCTGGTGCAGATGCACGGCGGCTCCGTCGAAGCCCGCAGCGAAGGCGCCGGGCGCGGCAGTCAGTTCACCGTCCGGCTGCCGCTCCTGTCTACCGAGGAATTCAAGATGACCGTAGCACCGACGCGCGATCCGCTGCCGGCAGCCGCCGCAGCGGCGCCCGCCGAAGAAAACGCATTACGCATACTCGTCGTCGACGACAACCAGGACTCGGCGTGCAGCATGACCCTGCTGCTCGAGCTGCAGGGACACCAGGTCAACGTGGCGCACTCCGGCCAGGCGGCGCTGCAGCTTGCGGGGCAGTGCAACCCCGACGTGATCCTGCTCGATATCGGTATGCCCGGCATGAACGGCTACGAAGTCGCCAAGCATCTGCGATCGCAGCCCGCGTTCGCCGACACCCTGCTCATCGCGGTCACCGGATACGGCCGCGCGTCCGACGTGAAGCAGACCGAGTCCGCCGGTTTCGACCATCACCTGGTCAAGCCGATCGACTACGACAAGCTGCAGTCCCTGCTCGAAGCACGCTCGAGCCGGCGCACGGGCTCCGCCGAGGCTGTCGTGTCGCTGGAGGGTGGGGCCGCGGAGTAAAGACGAACTGACGTCGTGAGCCGCTAACGAAAAAACGCGCGTGAGCGCGTTTTTTTTTTACAAAACGCGGGCGCCCGCTGCATCGTTCTGCGGCAGGGCGCCCGCGTCAGGCCAGGCGGACCAAGCCGCGCTACGTCCCGCCGGCCAGTCCCATTCCACGCGCCATGCGCGCGACGATGCCTTCCCCTTCGGCGCCTTCGCCGCCGCCGCCTTCTTCCTCACCGGAGCCGGCGCCCTTGCTGCCGCCGCCCGAGCCTTTACCGCCGGCCGAACCGCCGCCTTTGCCGCTGCGGCCGCGCTTGCCGCCATTGCCGTTGCCGTTACCGCCGACTTCGCCCATCAGTTCCGTCTTGCGCGCCATCAACTGCTCGCCGAGGGCTTTCAGGTCGAGCTTGGTCTTCTTGACCTGCGGGAACATCTCGTTCTGTTCCTCTTTGACGTGATGGTCGATGTACTCGCCGAGGACTTTTACCTTCGCTTCCCACAGCTCGTCGCTTGCGCTGCCGCCGCGAATCTGCGCGATCAGATCTTTCGCGCTCTGGTGCTCGACGGTCGCCTCGTCGACGAGGTCTTCCTCGCGTATCGCCTCGCGCGCAGCGGGGTAGAAGATCTCCTCTTCGATCTGGGCGTGGACCGTGAGCTCGTTGCAGATCTGCTCGGCGAGCGCCTGCTTGCGCTCGTCCTTGCGCGTCTTTTCGAACTGCTCGAACAGGTCTTTGACCGTCTTGTGGTCGGCTCTCAGCAGTGCGATGGCGTCCTGCGGCGCAGAGCGCCTGCCGGTGCTTTTCTTTTTGCTCGAAGCGGATTTGCGGGTTGCTGATTTCTTCGATGTCGAAGGCTGTTTGCGGGCGGCGGACTTCTTGCGTGCGGCCATGTGCTTGTCTCCCATTAATATGACACGCGCCTGTGTAGCAATAGATGTTCCCGAGCGGTGAACAACGCCGCGCTACGATGCCGGCATATCGACGCGCTCGTCGTCGCCACGCGAGGCTCACCTGCAGCCGGAAGTTGCTATGATGCGCTCTACTCTCCACGCCTGCCGGACAAGACACCCGCAACATGACCGACGTCGTATCCGATGAAAAAAATGTACTCGGCGGGCCGCTGCAGGCCTGCAGCTTCGCGCCGCTGACCGGTTTTTTTCGCGACGGCTGCTGCGCCACCCGCGGCGAAGCCGGCATCGCGCATCTGGTGTGCGTCAAAGTCACCGCCGACTTTCTCGAGTTCTCACGCGAGCGCGGCAACGACCTCATCACCCCGCGACCGGAGATGCGATTCCGCGGTCTGAAGCCGGGCGACCGCTGGTGCCTGCATGCGCTGCGCTGGGTGGAAGCGTGGGAAGCCGGAATGGCCCCGCGCGTGGTGCTCGAAGCGACGAACGAGAAAGTGCTGGAGATCGTGCCCCTCGAAGCGCTCAAGCGCCACGCACTCGACCTGCACTGAGGGACGTCATTCCGGACGCGCGGGAGCGCAAGTGATCCGGAATCCATTTTCCAACGGGTTTAACCGGTCGTCACGTCAACAGGGGTCATGGCCTGCGCCAGGATGACGTGCGGCGAAGTCAGTTCCTGCCGAGGTTCTGGGTCGTCGGGGAGACGATGAGCCTCGCGTCCTCGACTGCGTCGGAGAGCTCCTCGACGTTGACGCCGAGCTCCTGAGCGAGCCAGCGTGCTTCCCACGGCTCGTCTTCATCCACGCGGCTGCGGTCGCGCTTGCCGTGGTCTTTGCGGTCGTCTTTCATAGCTGCAGGGTTGCAAGATTCGTGCGGTCAGGCTGCCGGCATCGTGCGTCGGAACGAATCGCGTTGGGCGAGGCGGACCGTGAGCGCCGCGAGGCGGGGGTGAGCGCCGCGCCACTCGACCTGCGGGAGCGACGTGTCGAGATATGCGAGCGCATATCCGGCCGAGATGTCGGCGAGAGAGAACCGCTCGCGGTGACAGTGCGCGCGGTCTCCGAGGCTTTTTTCCATCGCCGCCAGGCCGCGGTCGATTTTCAGGCGCTGCCGCTGATGCCATTCGTCGGTCTGCCGGCGATCGTAATCGTGGGAAATCAGGACGGTCGCATCGGCGATGCCGTCGCCCAGGGCTTCCCAGCGCCGCACTTCCATACGCGCCTCGATTTCCTGCGGGATGAGGCGCGGCTCCGCTTCGAGCGCGTCGAGATATTCGACGATGACCTTCGAGTCGTAAACACCTTGCCCGCTGTCGGTGACGAGCACCGGAATCTTGGCGAGCGGATTGTATTGCGGTACCGGCGAATCCGGCACCGAGGGGCGCGCCTGCACGTATTCGTAAGCGAACCCTTTTTCTTCGAGGACGATGCGAACTTTGCGCACATACGGACTGCGATCCACGCCGAGCAGTTTCATTGCTTCTCTCCCTGTAATCGTCGGAGTTTACCGCTGCACCTGCCGCACGGGCGCACGCGGCGGAACGGCGCTTGCTCCGGTGCGCGTTCGATGACGCGGACAACCCCATGACCCCGCTGGCAATAATCGTCGCGGCTTCGCGCAGCGTGTCGGAGACGT
>JAQGNC010000477.1 GCA_028292065.1 Betaproteobacteria bacterium | reverse complement strand
GCTCGTCGTGTCGCCGCTGATCGCGCTCATGCAGGACCAGGTCGCCGCACTCACGCAGCTCGGCGTGAGCGCCGCTTTCCTCAACTCGACGCTCGACGGGCAGGCGGTATTCGAGACCGAACGTGCGCTGCGCACCGGCAAGCTCGATCTGCTCTACGTCGCGCCCGAGCGCCTCGTGATGCCGCGCATGCTCGATGCGCTCGCACAGTCGAAGATCGCGCTGTTCGCGATCGACGAAGCGCACTGCGTGTCGCAGTGGGGACACGATTTCCGACCGGAATATCTCCAGCTCTCGCTCCTGCACGAGCGTTTCCCCGACATTCCGCGCATCGCGCTGACCGCGACTGCCGATCCCCAGACGCGTGAAGAGATCATCCACCGCCTCGCGCTCGACGAAGCCCACGTCTTCATCTCGAGCTTCGACCGGCCGAACATCCGCTATCGCATCGTCGACAAGAACGACGCGCGCACCCAGCTCCTGCGCTTCATCCGCGACGAGCATCCGGGCGAATCGGGCATCGTCTACTGCCTGTCGCGAAAGAAAGTCGACGAGACCTCGGCGTGGCTCGCGACGCAGGGCGTGCGCGCGCTGCCCTACCACGCCGGAATGGATACCGCGAGCCGCAGCAGGCATCAGGCGCGCTTCCAGAGCGATGACGGGATCGTCGTCGTGGCGACGATCGCGTTCGGCATGGGAATCGACAAGCCGGACGTGCGATTCGTGGCGCACCTCGACCTGCCCAAGAGCATCGAAGGCTATTACCAGGAGACCGGCCGGGCCGGCCGCGACGGGCTGCCTGCGGACGCGTGGATGGCTTACGGCCTCGGCGACGTGGTCCAGCAGCGGCGCATGATCGACCAGTCCGAAGGCAGCGACGCGTACAAGCGCGTGTCGATGAGCAAGCTCGAAGCGCTGCTGGGATTGTGCGAGAGCGCGGCGTGCCGGCGCGTGCGGCTGCTCGAGTATTTCGGAGAACCGTCGGCGCCGTGCGGCAACTGCGATTCGTGTCTGGAGCCGCCCGAGACCTGGGACGCGACCGAAGCCGCGCGCAAAGCGCTCTCGTGCATGTATCGCACCGGCCAGCGTTTCGGCGCGGGACACCTGATCGACGTGCTCAGAGGCCGCACGACCGATCGCATGACGCAATGGGAGCACGACAAGCTCAGCGTCTTCGGTATCGGGGCCGATCTCGACGACGACGCGTGGCGCAACGTGTTTCGCCAGCTCGTCGCCCTCGGTTTTGCGAGACCCGATCACGACGCCTACGGTGCGCTGCGCCTCACAGAACAAAGCCGCCCGGTGCTCAAAGGCGAGACCCCCGTCCAGATGCGGCGCACCGTCGCCCGCGCGCGCGGCGCGTCGCGCCGTCGTGTCCAGGCGGCGCTTCCCGCAGGCGCCGACGAAGCCCTGCTCGGCCGCCTCAAAACGTGGCGAGCGACCGAAGCGCGCGAGCAGTCGGTGCCCGCGTACGTGATCTTCCACGACAGCACCCTCGCGGCGATCGCCGCCGAGCAACCTGAAGACCTCGACGCGCTCGGCACCATCAGCGGCATCGGCGCGAAGAAGCTCGAGCGCTACGGGCCGGCAGTGCTTTCAGTCATCCGCGGGTAAGTCCGCGTCGCCTGTATCCAAACCGGGGTCCGACCCCGTCGCGAGACTTCGGACGTTTGGTTCAAGGCGGAGGAGCGAGCGCTGCACGAAAGAAAGAGTCCGGGGCGGGTGTGGGCCACCCCGGACTCTGGTCACCCCGAGCCGGACATTTCATGAAACACCGATCGGGTCACCGTCGTGGTAGAGGCAACCGACGTGCCGCACGCCTCTACGTCATGCTGGCGAAGGCCAGCATCCATTCTGACCTTCGGTCCAAGGGCGAATCAGACCTGCGTCACGAATTTGGTGACGAGATAACCGTCGAAGGTTTCGGTTCCACCCTCGCTGCCGATGCCGCTATCCTTGACCCCGCCGAATGGCGTCTCCGACAGCGCGATGCCGAAGTGGTTGATGTTCACCATGCCGGCTTCGAGCGCGTTCGCCGCATACGTCGCAGTCTTCAGCGATTCGGTGAAGACGTAGGACGAGAGGCCGTAAGGCAGGCTGTTCGCGCGCCGGATCGCGTCTTCAGGATCGGTGAACGGCACCAGCGGCGCGATCGGACCGAAAGGCTCGTCGGTCATGAGCTTCGCGTGGTCGGGAAGACCGGTGATGACCGTCGGCGGGAAGAAAAATCCCGACCCTTTGAGGCGCGTGCCGCCGGTGACGATCTCGCCCCCGTGCGACACCGCGTCTTCGACGAAAGCCTGCATGACGTCGACTCGCCGCGCGTGCGCGAGCGGGCCCATCTGCGTCGCCTTGTCGAGGCCGTTGCCGACGCTGATTGCCTTGATCGTCTCGATGAACTTGGCGGCGAAGCGATCGTAGATCCTGCTTTGGACGTAAAAGCGCGAAGGCGATACGCACACCTGCCCGGCGTTGCGTATCTTGAGCCTGGCGAGGGTGACCGCGGCCTGATCGACGTCCGCGTCATCGAAGACGAGCGCCGGCGAATGCCCGCCGAGCTCCCACGTCCCGCGCTTCATGTGCGCGCCGGCGAGCGCCGCGAGCTGCTTGCCGACCGGTATCGAACCGGTGAACGAAACCTTGCGCACGATCGGCGACTTGATCAGGTAGTCCGATATCTCCGCGGGAACACCCCACACGATATTGAGGCAACCCGGCGGGAGGCCGGCATCGTGAAAGAGACGCGCCAGCGCGACGACCGCGCTCGGCGAGCTTTCGGGTCCCTTGAGGACGAGCGTGCAACCCGCGCCGATCGCCGCGACCATCTTGCGGATCGCCTGGTTGAACGGGAAATTCCACGGCGTGAACGCCACGCACACCCCGACCGGCTCGCGCAGCACGAACTGGCGCACGTCGGGGCGGCGCGGCGGTATGACGCGCCCGTAGATGCGGCGGCACTCTTCGGCGTGCCACTCGGCGTGCTCGGCGCACGCCATGATTTCGCCGATGGATTCGGCGAGGGGCTTGCCCTGGTCGAGCGTGATGTTGCGCCCGATGTCCTGTGCTCGGCTGCGTGCGAGCTCGGCCACTTTGCGCAAAATCGCCGAGCGATCGAGCGGTGACGACTTCTTCCACGTTTCGAAAGCGCGCTGCGCGGCGGCCAGTGCGCGATCGAGATCCTCGCGGCTCGCGTGCGGCAACTGGCCGAGCACTTCACCGCTGGCGGGGTTCACCACGGGCTCGGTCTTGCGGCCTTCGGCTTCGACGAACGCGCCGTCGATATACATCGCTAGTTTTTCGTACATGCGGAATCCTCCAATATTCGTCGAGGCCCATTATAGGGAACGCGAATGCGGGACGCGGCGGGCGCTCGCGAGCGGGATAATGCGGCCGTGCGACGGAACACGTTCGTCAAGCAGTCCGCGCATCGGCGATCAGATGGGCGATTCGCTCATCAGAAAGCCTCTTCCATGCACTGAACGAACTATAGGCTCATGCATCCCTGCCCGCTTGGGTGCGAGCGATCCACAACGAGACCGCGCCGAATACCACGGCGACCGCGCCGAGAAAAGTCCAGAACCACGAGAAGCCTCGGGCGTCGGCGGCCTGCGCCGGATCGGTCATCGATCCGAGAGACATGAAGCCGGTCACGGCAAAGCCTGCGCATACCGTGGCGAATACGACCGCCGCAAAGACTCCGATCGTCGCAGAAATGTTCATCGTCACTCCACTTTGGCGCCGCTCTCGTGCACCACCTTCGCCCACTTCGCGGCTTCGACTTTCATGAAGTCGTGGAACTGCTCGGGTTTTTCCTGGTACGCCACTTCCTGGCCGACGTCTCTCATGCTCTTTTGCATGTCGGGTGTCTTGAGCACCTTGAGCAGATCGCCGTGAATGCGCGTCTGGATCTCGCGCGGCAGTCCTTTCGGCGCCGCGATACCGAACCACGCGACCATCTCGTAGCCTTTGACGCCCGCTTCCGCGATCGTCGGCACGTCAGGCAATTCGGGGGAGCGCTTCGCGCTGCTGATGCCGAGCGCGCGCAGCTTGCCGGCCTTGATGTGCGGCAGCATGCCGGCGATCCCCGGGAACCCGACTTGCACCTGCCCGCCGATCAAGTCGGCGGTGACCGGACCGCTGCCGCGATACGGGATGTGCGTCATGTTGATGCCGGCCATCTTGCAGAAGAGCGCCCCGGTCAGATGCTGGGTGCTGCCGTTGCCCGATGACGCGTAATTGATCTGCCCCGGCCGCGATTTCGCGAGCGCGATCAGCTCTTTCACGTTCTTCGCGGGAAGCGAAGGATGAATGACGAGGATGTTCGGCGCCGCGGTGATCTGGGTGATCGGGGTAAAGTCGTTCAGCGAATCGTAAGTGAGCTTCTTGTAGAGGCCTGCGCTCACGAAATGAGTGTTGCTGATCATGAACAGGGTGTAGCCGTCGGGCGGCGATTTGGCCGCGGCTTCGGCGCCGATCGTCGAGCCCGCGCCGGGGCGGTTCTCGATGACGACCTGCTGCCCGAGCACCTTGGTCAGGCGATCGCCGAGAATGCGGCCGGGGACGTCGGCGGCGCCGCCCGGCGAAAAGGGGATGATCAGACGCACCGGGCGCGCAGGGTAGCTCTGTGCGGCGGCGGCGCCGGCGAACGCGGCAGCCAGCGCGACGGCGAACCCGCACACGCGTAATGTCGTTGATTTCACGGTTATTCTCCTCGGAGCTTACTGAGTAACGAACGCCGAGCATGATAGCATCGAGCGCGTTGCACGCTCCCGCGCCGCCGTTGCCGCGCTCCGATTCCACCGCGCTCGTCCGAAACCACCGTGCTGACTCTGAACGCCGTCACCAAATCCTATGCAGGCCCGCGGGCGCGCCAGGTGCTGCGCGACGTTTCGCTCAGCGTAGGCGACGGCGAGTTCGTCGCAATCATGGGCGAATCGGGCGCGGGGAAATCGACACTGCTCAATCTCATCGCCGGCCTCGATCTGCCCGACGCAGGCAGCGTCGTCCTCGACGGGACCGATCTCTCCGCGCTCGACGACAACGCGCGCACCCGGCTGCGCCGCCACCGCATGGGTTTCGTGTTCCAGGCGATCCACCTGCTGCCGCACCTGACGGTGTCGCAGAACGTGCGCCTGCCGCTCGACATCGCCGAGATGCCTCGCGACCAGGCGAACCGGCGCGTCGGCGCCATCCTCGAGGCGGTCGGCATCCTGAAGCTCGCCAATGATTTTCCGCGCTCGATCTCGGGCGGCGAAGCGCAGCGCGCCGCGATCGCACGCGCGCTCGTGCACGAGCCTCAGCTCATGCTCGCCGACGAGCCGACGGGCAACCTCGATCGCGAAGCCGCCGCCCAGGTGCTCACGCTGCTGCGCGAGCAGGTCAAACAGCGCGCGGGCGGCGGCATACTCGTGACGCATTCCGGGTCGGCCGCGCGCACCGCCGATCGTGTTTACGTACTGACGCAGGACGGCCTGGCGGTGCAGACCGGGTGACGCGGTCGCTGCGCGCGAGGTTCGCGATATTGCGGACACACTGCGCGATACTGCGGGCTTCCTCCGGCGGCGCCTGGCGCGATCACCCCGGACGGCTTGTCCTCGCGATCCTCGGCATCGCTTTCGGGGTCGCGCTCGGGGTCGCGGTGCACCTCATCAACGCGAGCGCGGCGAATGAATTCAATCTCGCGGTGCGCTCGCTCGCCGGTGAAGCCGACCTGGTGGTGCGCGGTCCGCGCAGCGGATTCCCTGATTCGCTCTATCCGTACATCGCGAAGCGCGCAGGCGTACGCGCCGCGAGCCCGGGCGTGGAGCTCGACGCCCAGCTCGCGGGCCGGCACGAAACGATAAAGGTGCTCGGTCTCGATCCGTTTCGCGCACTTCAAGTCCAGCCGCACCTGCTGCTCGAAAGCCGCGACGCGCTGCTCGATATGCTGAAGCCCGGCGTGGTCCTGCTCTCGCGCAGCGCCGCGGACGAGCTCGGACTCAAACCGCACGACACGCTGCGGCTGCAGTCGGGCACGCAGGTCGTCACCCTGCGAATCGCCGCGCTGCTGCCCGCGGGCGCGACGGGGCAGCGCGTCGCGGTGATGGACATCGCGCAGGCGCAATGGATCTTCGGCCGCGTCGGCGAGCTGCACCGGATCGACGTGAAGCTCGAGCCCGGCGCCTCGACCGCCCGGTTCTCGCGCGAGCTCGCGCCGCTGCTTCCGGCGGGCACGATCATCGCGACACCCGAAGCCGAAGCCGAGCGCAGCGCGAGCCTGTCGCGCGCCTACCGCACCAACCTCGACATGCTCGCACTCGTTGCGCTCTTTACCGGCGCTTTCCTGGTGTTCTCGACCCAGTTTCTCGCGCTCGTGCGGCGGCGTTCGCAGCTTGCGCTGCTGCGAGTCATCGGAGTCACCGGCGCCGAGCTCACGCGAGCGCTCGTCATCGAAGGGGCTGTCCTCGGGATCGCGGGCTCGGCGCTGGGCGTGGCGCTCGGCGTCGGGCTCGCGCGAATCGGCATCGCGCGCCTCGGCGGCGATCTCGGCGCAGGCTATTTCCACTCGGTCGCGCCCGCGCTGCACGTAGACCCTGCAGCGCTCGCGGTGTTCTTTGCGCTCGGCCTGCTCTTCGCGATGCTCGGCGCCGCGCTGCCGGCGCTCGAAGCGGCACGGCGTGCGCCCGCCCTCGCCCTCAAAGCGGGCGACGAGGAAGAGGCGCTGAGCGCCCTGCAAAGCGTGGTTCCGAGCCTGGCGCTGTTCGCCGCCGCATGGGTGCTCGCTCAGGCACCGCCGGTGGGCGACCTTCCGATCGCCGGTTATTTCGCGGTGGCGGCAATACTCGTCGGTGCGATCCTCGCGATGCCGCGCTTCGCGCAAGCAGTCCTGAGCCGGCTGCCGCCGCTGAGGTACGCGCCGGCGACGCTCGCCGCCGCGCAGTTGCAGGCGACCCCGCGGCAGGTCGGTGTCAGCCTCGCGGCGATCCTGGCGAGCTTCAGCCTGATGGTGTCGATGCTGATCATGGTTGGGTCGTTCCGCGATTCGCTCGCGGCGTGGCTCGACCAGATGCTTCCCGCCGACCTCTACGTGCGCGCCGGGCGTCTGGGTGACGCCGGGTTCTTTACGCCTGACGAGCAGGCGCGCATCGGCCGCGTCGCCGGCGTGGCGAGCGCCGCGTTCATACGCAGCCAGAACGTGTACCTGCGGACCGACCGTCCGCCGCTGTCGCTGCTCGCGCGTCCGCTGCCGCGAGGGGGCTCGGCGCCGGCGCTGCCTTTCGAAGGGCCCGTGCTGACGCCCGGCGCTGGCGACGCCCCGCCCGCGTGGCTGTCCGAAGTCGCCGCGGACGTGCTGCGCGTCACGGTGGGCGCGACGATCGACCTGCCGATCGGCACGGGGACGCAGCCGAAAGGCACCGCGGCAAAGCGCTTCGTCGTCGCGGGAATCTGGCGCGACTACGCGCGCCAGAACGGCGCGATCGTGGTCGACCGCGCGACCTACGTCGCGCTCACCGGGGACGAGCGGGCGAACGAAGCCGCGCTGACCCTGGACCCCGGCGCTCGCGCCGACGCGGTGGCCGAAGGGGTGCGCGCCGCGGTCGCCAATGAGGCCGGCGTGGAGACGATCTCGACTCGCGAGCTCAAAGCGGTCTCGCTCGCGATCTTCGACCGCACGTTCGCCGTGACTTACGCGCTCGAAGTCGCGGCGGTGCTCATCGGCATGTTCGGCGTCAGCGCGAGCTTCAGCGCGCAGGCGCTCGCGCGGCGCCGCGAGTTCGGCGTGCTGCGTCACCTCGGGATGACGCGGCGGCAAGTCGGCGCGATGCTCGCGTGCGAAGGCGCGGTCGTCGGCAGCCTCGGCGTCGCTGCGGGGCTGGCGTTCGGCTGGCTCATCAGCCTCATCCTCGTGCACGTGATCAACCGCCAGTCGTTCCACTGGAGCATGGACATGACCATCCCGTGGCGCGATCTGGCGGTCCTCGGCGCCGCGTTGGTCGCCGCCGCGACGGTCACCGCGATGCTCAGCGGCCGCCGCGCGATGAGCGGGGAAGTGACTCGCGCAGTGCGCGAGGACTGGTGATGAGGCGTGAGGAGTGAGGAGTGAGGAGTGAGGCGTAGTCCGCTCGCTAAGGCGTCCCGCAGGCGCCGCCTACTGACCACCTTGGCGCTGCTGGCCGGCCCATCGCGATCGTTCGCGCAGGCGCTCGGCGCAACATCCAGCCTCACGCCTCCCACCTCACGCTTCACGCCTTTCAAGCAGGTGCTTCCCGGCTACCGCATCCTCTTTCCCGACGACGAAGGCAGCCACCCCGAATTTCGCACCGAGTGGTGGTACGTCACCGGCTGGCTCGACCGCGAGGCACACGCGCCGCTCGGCTTCCAGATCACGTTCTTCAGGACCCGGCCCGCGATCGACGAGCGCAACCCGAGCGCTTTCACTGCGCGACAGGTCCTGATCGCGCACGCGGCGTTGAGCGACCCCGCGCGCGGCAGGCTGCTGCATGACCAGCGCGTCGCGCGTGCGGCTTTCGAGCTCGCGGGTGCGTCGCCCGGTTCGACGAAAGTGTGGATAGACGACTGGTCGCTCACCCAGGACGCAAAGGTCTACCGCGCGCGCATACCCGCCGGCGACTTCGCGCTCGATCTCGCGTTCACGCAGACGCAGCCGCCTCTCGTGCAGGGCGACGGCGGCTACAGCCGCAAAGGACCGCATCCGGAGTCGGCGAGCTACTACTACAGCGTCCCGCACCTCGCGGTGACCGGTGCGATCCAGGAGTCCGGAAAGCGCACGAGCGTCACCGGCCGCGCGTGGCTCGATCACGAGTGGTCGTCGAGCTACATGGACGAACGCGCCGCAGGCTGGGACTGGATCGGGATCAATCTGGAAGACGGCGGCGCGCTGATGGCTTTCAGGATGCGCGATTCCAAAGGCGGCAAGGTGTGGGCCGGCGGCGCTTACCGCGAGGCGCGAGGGGTGCGTCGTGCTTTCACCCCGGCCGAGGTCGACTTCACCCCGCTGCGCCAGTGGCGCTCATCGCGCACCGGCGCGACTTACCCGGTCGCGTGGCGGATTCGCGCCGGGGCACTCGAGCTCACGCTCGAGGCGCTGATGGACGACCAGGAAAGCGACAGCCGCGCGTCGGTCGGCACGGTGTACTGGGAAGGCGCGGTGCGCGCGCTCGCCGCAGGCAAGGCCGTCGGGCGCGGCTACCTCGAACTGACGGGATACTGGAGACCGATGAAGCTGTGAGGATGGTGAACAACGCGCCCACTCCGCTCTGCGGGGCGAGGGAGCCTTCGCGGGCCGTTTTCCCCTCACCCTAACCCTCTCCCCAACAGGGGAGAGGGAACCGGCAGCGGCGGTGCCGCTAACTCTCCCTCGCCCCGCGCGGCGGGGAGAGGGTCGGGGTGAGGGGAAACGCCTGCACACATCGCCCGCCCCCTTCGGCGGCTATGCCGCGGCCGCCAGTTCCTTCTCGAACACGATCTCGCCTTTTCGAGCATCGACCTTGATCGTGTCTTTCGGCCCGAACCGCCCTTCGAGAATGGCGCGCGAGAGCGGGTTCTCGATGTGGGTCTGGATCGAGCGCTTGAGCGGTCTCGCACCGAAGACCGGGTCGAAACCGGCCGAGGCAAGCTCTCGCAGCGCGGCGTCGGTGACTTCGAGCTTCATGTCCATCGCCGCGAGACGCTTCTCGAGGTACTGGAGCTGGTAGCGCGCGATTTCCCTGATGTTCTTCTCGTCGAGCGAATGGAACACCACGATCTCGTCGATGCGGTTGATGAACTCCGGACGGAAATGGTTCTTCACTTCCGCCATGACCGCGCCTTTGACCGCGGCGTACTCCTCGCCGACCATCGCCTGGATCATCTGCGAGCCGAGGTTCGAGGTCATCACGATCACGGTGTTCTTGAAATCGACCGTGCGGCCCTGCCCGTCGGTCATGCGCCCGTCGTCGAGCACCTGGAGCAGCACGTTGAAGACGTCGTGGTGCGCCTTCTCGACTTCGTCGAGCAGGATCACCGAGTACGGCTTGCGGCGCACCGCTTCGGTGAGGTAACCGCCTTCTTCATAGCCGACGTAACCCGGCGGCGCGCCGATCAGGCGCGCGACCGAATGCTTCTCCATGAATTCGGACATGTCGATGCGGATGAGATGGTCTTCCGAATCGAACAGGAACTCGGCGAGCGCTTTGGTGAGCTCGGTCTTCCCCACCCCGGTCGGTCCGAGGAAGAGGAACGAGCCGTACGGGCGCTTCGGATCACCCAACCCTGCGCGCGAGCGCCGGATTGCGTCCGACACCAGGCGCACCGCTTCGTCCTGGCCGACGACGCGGCGGTGCAGCGCATCTTCCATCTGGAGCAGCTTGTCGCGCTCGCCCTGCATCATCTTCGAGACCGGTATGCCGGTCATGCGCGAGACGACTTCGGCGATCTCTTCCGCGCCGACGTGCGTGCGTAGCAGCTTCGGCTTGACCTTGCCTTCGTCGGCGGTCTCGGCCTGCTTCAGCTGCGCTTCGAGCGCCGGCAGCTTGCCGTACTGAAGCTCAGCGACCTTGTCGAACTTCGCTTCGCGCTGGAGCTTCACGATGTCTGCCTTGACCCGCTCGATCTCTTCCTTGATGTGCGCGGTGCCCTGCACCATCGCTTTCTCGGCTTTCCAGATCTCCTCGAGATCGGCGAGCTCGCGCTCGAGATTCTCGATCTCCTGCTCGATCAGCTCGAAGCGCTTCTTCGACGCTTCGTCCTTTTCCTTCTTGACCGCTTCGCGCTCGATCTTCAACTGGATCAGCCGGCGCTCGAGCCGGTCCATCACCTCCGGTTTGGAATCGATTTCCATCTTGATGCGGGACGCAGCCTCATCGATGAGATCGATCGCCTTGTCGGGCAGGAACCGGTCGGTGATATAGCGGTGCGACAGCTCGGCCGCCGCGACGATCGCGGGGTCGGTGATCTCGACACTGTGGTGCAGCTCGTATTTTTCCTGCAGGCCGCGCAGGATCGCGATCGTCGCTTCGACCGAAGGCTCGTCGACCATCACTTTCTGGAAGCGGCGCTCGAGCGCGGCGTCTTTCTCGATGTACTTGCGATACTCGTCGAGCGTGGTCGCGCCGATGCAGTGCAGCTCGCCTCGCGCGAGCGCGGGTTTGAGCATGTTGCCCGCGTCCATCGCGCCTTCGGCTTTGCCGGCGCCGACCATCGTGTGGATCTCGTCGATGAAGACGATGATGCGGCCTTCCTCCTGGGCGATCTCCTTGAGCACCGATTTCAGGCGCTCTTCGAACTCGCCGCGGTATTTCGCGCCCGCGAGCAGCGAAGCCATGTCGAGCGACAGGACTTTCTTGCCTTTGAGGGTCTCCGGAACTTCGTCGTTGACGATGCGCTGGGCGAGGCCTTCGACGATCGCGGTCTTGCCCACGCCGGGCTCGCCGATCAGCACCGGGTTGTTCTTGGTGCGGCGCTGGAGGATCTGGATCGAGCGGCGGATCTCGTCGTCGCGGCCGATGACCGGGTCGAGCTTGCCGGCGCGCGCGCGCTCGGTCAAGTCGGTGGTGTATTTCTTGAGCGCTTCGCGCGCGCCCTCGGCTTCCTGGTCCTGCACGCTTTCACCCCCGCGAACCGCGCTGATCGCCTGTTCGAGCGCCAGCTTGTTCGCGCCCGCCTGTTTGAGGAGGCGCCCGGTCTCGCCTTTGTCTTCCACCACCGCGAGCAGGAAAAGCTCGGAGGCGATGAACTGGTCGCCGCGCTTCTGGGCTTCCTTGTCGGTCAGGTTGAGCAGGTTCGCGAGATCGCGCGAGACGTTGACCTCGCCGCCCGTGCCCTCGACTTTCGGCAGGCGGTCGATCGCAGACTTGAGATCGGATTTGAGCTTCGTCACGTTCACGCCGGCCCGCTGCAGGAGCGACGTGGTGCTGCCGTCGTCCTGGTTGAGCAGGGCGTACAGCAGGTGCTGCGGCTCGATGTACGAATTGTCGTTGCCGACCGCGGTGCTTTGCGCGTCGGCGAACGCTTGCTGGAATTTTGTCGTGAATTTGTCGAAACGCATGATTTTTACCTCGAATTGCTGGCGGACAAGGCTTTACCCAAGCTAAATCGGGCCGACCGACGCTTTTTCAAGCGCTTCAGTGGGCTTTTGCTCGATGGCTGCCGGGGTATCGACCGCTCGCGGCGACGGCCGCTCGCCCTGCACCGGATAGGGAGCCAGCATATTCAGCGCCATGCTGTGGTCGGCCGACTGCACGATGCGCACGTGCTCGCGTCTGAGCTCGCGCGCGTGGCGGCACCCGCACGAGTGCGCGATCATGTCGATCTCCGTGTTCATGTTGCGGCAGTAGTTGGCGACGCGCAGATACTTCTCTTCCACGACGAGGCCGCGCTGCAGCCGCTTGTTGTGGGTGGTGACCCCGGTCGGGCAGGTGTTGGTGTGGCAGCGCAACGCCTGGATGCAGCCGAGCGCGAACATGAAACCGCGCGCGGTGTTCACGAAATCGGCGCCGGCGCAGAGCGCCCACGCCGCGCGCGCCGAATTGACGAGCTTGCCCGCGGCCACGACGCGGATGCGGGTCTTGAGACCTGCCTGGAGCAGCGAATCGACGGCTCGCGGCAACGCTTCGGCGATCGGCAGTGCCATATGGTCCATGAGCGTCTGCGGGGCGGCTCCGCTCCCGCCCTCGCCCCCGTCGATGGCCAGAAAATCCGGTGCGTACTCGTGACCGCGCCTGAGCACCTCTTCGCAGAGGTCGTTGATGAAATCCCATCCGCCGATCGCTGTCTTGACCCCGACCGGCCTGCCGGTCAGATCCCGGATGTACGCGACCTGATCGAGCAGTTCGGTCACATTCGCGATGTCGTGGTGGCGGTTAGGGCTGATCGAGTCGTATCCGGCCGGGATGCCGCGGATGCGCGAAATCTCGTCGGTCACCTTCATCCCCGGCAGCACCCCGCCCTTGCCGGGCTTGGCCCCCTGCGAGAGCTTGATCTCGAACGCCTTGACGTGCCTGGCGAGCTCTTTCGCACGCTCGGCGGAAAACGTGCCGTCGTGGTTTCGTATCCCGTACTTGGCGGTGCCGATCTGCATGATGACGTCGCACCCGCCTTCGCCGTGGTAAGGCGAGAAACCGCCTTCTCCGGTATCCATCCAGCAGCCGGCCTCCGCGGCGCCGCGGGAGAGCGCGCGCACCGCGGGTTCCGAGATGGCCCCGAAGCTCATCCCGCTGATGTTGACGATCGACCTCGCTTCGAAAGGCTGTTTGCAATAGCCGTCGCCGATCAGGATCGACGGCGTCGGCAGCCGGTCTTCTTCCAGTACCGGGAACGGATGGTTCACAAAAATGATCGAGCCGGGCTCGCGCCGGTCGTTGGTCGATCCGAAACCGATCAGTCCACCTTCGTTCTTCGCGCTCTTGTAGATCCAGGCGCGAGTCGCCCGGTTGAACGGCATCTCGGCACGGTCGCCGGCAAAGAAGTATTGCCTGAAATACTCGCCGAGGTTCTCGAAGAAGAAGCGCAGGTGCCCGATCACCGGGAAGTTGCGCAGGACGGTATGTTTCTTTTGGGTGACGTCGTGGATGACGAGTACGAGTATGGCGCCGAGCACGACCAGGCCGAGCACCGTGCCCAGCCCGTAGGACACCACACTCAGCATGCCGTCCATCCTCACTCACTCCCTCAGCCGTCGCTCAAAAGTTGTGCCGAGCGCTGGCGGGCGCGCTCAGACGGTGCCCTTCGCGGTAATGCCGAAGCGCGCCATGGCGCCCGGCGCAAACGCCACGAAATTGGAGTACCCGAAGTACTCACCGTAAAAACGGTAATCGAACGCGTAAACACCATCCGCCCTCAGCAGATAAAGGTCATAACCCACCGATTCGAACAAGCGTATTGCATCGGCGAGCGTGCTTCCTGCGATGGCCCACGGGGTGTTGTATTCGAACTGCACGACGGCGATCTTACCGGCTCTCAGACTTTGATCGGCGCCTCGAAGCACGTGAAGATCGAAACCTTCGGCATCCACCTTGAGCATGTCGACGACGTCGATGCCTCGATGCGCCAGCTCCGCGTCTATTGTCGTCAGCGCAACCTCAATCCGCTGAGCATTGGAAAGACTGTGCCCCGGGACGAGCGACGATGTTTCGCCCGCCGCCGCCTCGGTAAAGAATACTTGCGTCCCGACCCGATCGCTGACAGCAGCCTGTATGACTTCGAGCGAGCCCGCCCTGCCGGTCTTGTGCATGTTCGTCTCGAGCAACGCGAGTGCCGACGGTGAGGGCTCGAATAGAAGGCCGCGGCCCTGCGCGGTCATCCGCTTCAGGAACGCTGTGCTCCATGCGCCCACGTTCGCGCCGACATCGACAAAACACGACGCACGCGGAGCGACCTTCTCGAGCAGCCACAGCTCGCCGTTGCTCGCCATGTCCACGCCGTCGTTCAGATGGTTGCGGATGACAGCGTCGGCCTGGTTGCGTATTTTCACCGCCAGACGCGCGCAGATGCGCGATCGGCCGAACCACTGCTGCAAAATCGCCAACAGCCTCTTCATAGCCGCACCACCCGCTGTGACGACGCATTGTCCTCAGCCGGATCGCGCTTGGGGGATGCACTGCAAGCGGGTGCTTCAAGGCACAACATGGTGGGTTCCGTGGGTGATTTGATGACGCGCAAACCGGAGAACACCGATCGTTGCGAGGGGCCTGCGGCGGACCTGGCCGCTCGCGCGGCGGGGGCAGCGGCCTTACGCTTTATGAGCGTCTTACCGTCGAGCGAGTACACTACCGGTTTCGTCATTCAGCGTCGAGGCATTCATTGGAGCTTGTATCGGAGGTCGAGCAGAACGTCTCAGCCGCCCTGTCCGAAGACGTCGGCGCCGGCGACTGGACCGCGCTGCTGACGCCGCCGGGACAGACGTCGCGGGCGGTGGTGATCTGCCGCAGCGCCGCGGTGTTGTGCGGACAGGCCTGGGTTACCGCGTGTTTTCGTGCGCTTGATGGCGCATCGGCAGTGCAGTGGCTGGCGCACGAAGGGCAGTCACTCGAGCCCGGCGCCCGCGTATGCGAGATCACCGCGGACACGCGCGCGCTGCTCACCGGCGAGCGCACCGCGCTCAACTTCCTGCAGACCCTGTCCGCAGTGGCTACGGCCACTCGCCGCTATGTCGACGCGGTCGCCGGCACCCGCGGTGCCATCGTCGACACCCGCAAGACCCTGCCGGGTTTGAGGCTCGCTCAGAAATATGCCGTGCGGGTGGGCGGCGGAAAGAATCACCGCCTGGGACTCTACGACGGCGTCCTCATCAAGGAAAATCACATCGCGGCCGCGGGCGGCGTAACACCGGCGCTGCAGGCGGCGCGCCGGGTCGCCCCTGAAGGCGTGTGGATCCAGATCGAAGTCGAGACTCTCGCGCAGCTCGACGAAGCGCTCGAAGGCGGCGCGAAGATGATCCTGCTCGACAACATGACGCCCGATCAGATGCGCGAAGCCGTGAAGATTGCAGCCGGCCGCGCCGAGCTCGAAGCCT
Organism: Betaproteobacteria bacterium; assembly: GCA_028292065.1. Taxonomy (GTDB): domain Bacteria; phylum Pseudomonadota; class Gammaproteobacteria; order Burkholderiales; family SG8-41; genus JAQGMV01. The sequence goes on along the minus strand of JAQGNC010000477.1, from coordinate 14,131 downwards.
CCGGCGGCATCACGTTCGACAACGTCCGCGCGATCGCCGAGACCGGCGTCGACCGCATCTCGATCGGCAGCCTGACGAAAGATATCAAGGCCGTAGACCTGTCGATGCGCTTCGTTTAAAGCCGTCATCCTGGCGCAGGCCAAGATCCATCTTGACGTTACTTAAAGGTCAAAACAGACTTCCGGATCACTCCCGCTCGCGCCGGTCCGGAATGACGGCTCTGCGGCGCAGTGGAAAGGGAGATAAACCACCGGGTCATCGCGAGGAGCCGCGGCAGCGCGACGCTGCGATCCCGTGGCGCACGGGCAGGGAAAACCGCAGGTTTCCTTCCGCGTCGTTCACCGGGCAGCTGCCGAAGGCTACGCCTTCGGCAGGTTCTGCCGGATCAGGCGCTCTATCTCCGGAAGCTCCGCATCGACCGTCAGCGGCTTCACGCACTGGCCGATCGCGGTGTCGGGGTCTTTGAGGCCGTGACCGGTGAGGGTGCAGACGATCGTCGCGCCTTCACGTATGCGGCCCTCCTCGAGGTCTTTGGTGATGCCCGCGATCGAGATCGCCGAGGCGGGCTCGCAGAAGACGCCTTCGGTCTGCGCCAGCAGTTTCTGCGCGGCGAGGATCTCTTCGTCGGTGCACTCGGCGAACCAGCCGCCCGATTCGCGCTGGGCGTTGAGCGCGAGCTCCCACGAAGCCGGGTTGCCGATGCGGATCGCAGTGGCGACGGTCTCGGGGTTCTCCACCGGCTTGCCGTGGACGATAGGCGCGGCGCCCGACGCCTGGTAGCCGACCATGATCGGCCTGCGCGTGGCGAGCTTCTCGCGGTGGAAAGGGCATTTGCCGTCGCAGTACGCGCACGCTTTCGTCTGCTCGCACGCCATCTCGCTGTAGCCTGCCCAGTGCGCGCCGATGTTGCCCGCGTTGCCGACCGGCAGCGCGTGATAGTCCGGCGCGTCGCCGAGGGCTTCGATCACCTCGAACGCGACGGTCTTCTGCCCCTGCGGCCGGAAAGGATTGATCGAGTTCACGAGCGCGACCCCGGTGGTCTCGGCCGCGAGTTGAACGAGGCGCATGCCGTCGTCGAAGTTGCCGCGGATCTGGATCACCAGCGCGCCGTGCATCATCGCCTGGGCGAGCTTGCCCAGCGCGATCTTGCCTTCGGGAATCAGCACGAAGCACGCGATACCCGCCCGCGCCGCATATGCCGCGGCCGCAGCCGACGTGTTTCCGGTCGACGCGCAGATGATCGCTTTCGCACCGGCTTCGACCGCCTTGGTGACGGCCATCGTCATGCCGCGGTCCTTGAACGAGCCGGTGGGATTGAGCCCTTCGAACTTGGCGTAGATGCGCACGTTCTTGCCGAGGCGCTGCGGCAAATTCTTAAGCTCGATCAGCGGGGTGTTGCCTTCGCAAAGCGAGACGACGGGCGTGTTCTCGTCGACCGGCAGGCGGTCGCGGTAGTTTTCGATGAGACCTAGATAGTGAGCCATTATCAGTTCAGTTGTTCGAGCCGTATGCGCGTGATCGCACCCGCGACCACCGGCAGGGCTTCGATTTTTTTGATCGCCGCGTCGACGTTTTTTTCGATCGTGCGGTGGGTCAGCATGATGATGTCGACCTGGTCCTCGCCTTCGCTGGGCTCCTTCTGGACCATCGCGTCGATCGAAATAGCCGAATCGGCGAGGATACGCGTGATGTCGGCGAGCACGCCGGGACGGTCATACACCCGCATGCGGAAGTAATACGACGTTTCGACTTCGCTGATCGGCAGGATCGGCGTATCGGCGAGCTGCCCCGGCTGGAAAGCGAGATGCGGCACGCGGTGCTCGGGGTCGGAAGTCAGCATGCGCGCGACGTCGACCAGGTCCGCGACCACCGCGGAGGCGGTCGGCTCGGCGCCCGCGCCCGCGCCGTAATACATCGTCTGGCCCACTGCGTCGCCTTTGACGAGGATCGCGTTCATGACCCCTTCGACGTTCGCGATGAGGCGCTTCTCGGGGATCAGCGTGGGGTGCACGCGCAGCTCGATGCCGGTGTCGCGGCGCTTGGCGATGCCGAGGAGCTTGATGCGATAGCCGAGCTCTTCGGCGTAGCGGATGTCTTCGCGCGTGAGCTTCGAGATGCCTTCGACGTACGCCGAGCCGAACTGCATCGGAATGCCGAAGCCGATGGCGGCCATGATCGTGAGCTTGTGCGCCGCGTCCACGCCTTCGATGTCGAAAGTCGGATCGCTCTCGGCGTAGCCTCGCGCCTGGGCTTCCTTGAGAACGTCGCCGAAGCCCGCGCCTTTTTCGCGCATCTCGGACAGGATGAAGTTGCTGGTGCCGTTGATGATGCCGACGATCCACTCGATGCGATTGGCGGTCAGCCCTTCGCGCAGCGACTTGATGATCGGGATGCCGCCGCCGACCGCGCCTTCGAACGCCACCATGACGTCGTGTTTCTGCGCGGCCGCGAATATCTCGTTGCCGTGCTGCGCGAGCAGCGCCTTGTTCGCGGTGACGACGTGCTTGCCGTTAGCGATCGCTTTCAGCACCAGCTCGCGCGCGATCCCGGTGCCGCCGATCAGCTCGACCACGATGTCGATGTCTTTGCTGTTGACCACTTCGAAAGCGTCGGCAGTGACCCTCGCGCCGTCGCCGACGATGCTGCGGACCTTGTCGATGTCCTTGTCCGCGACCATCTTCATGGTGATCGAAGATCCCGCCCGGCGCGCGATCTCCTCCTGGTTGCGCCGGAGCACGGTATAAGCGCCGCAGCCGACCGTGCCGATGCCGAGCAGTCCTACGTTGATCGGCTTCACAGCAATCCGTCCTTTCTGAACATTTCCTTGATCCCCCGCACCGCTTGTCTCGTCCGTGCTTCATTTTCGATCATGGCGAAGCGCACGTGCCCGTCGCCGTAGTGGCCGAAACCCACACCGGGTGCGACCGCCACTTTCGCTTCGGCCAGCAGCTTCTTGGAAAACTCGAGCGAGCCCATCGCCTTGTACGCTTCGGGTATCGGCGCCCACACGTACATCGTCGCCTTCGGGATGTCGACGTTCCACCCCGCCGCGTGCAGACCGCTGCACAACACGTCGCGCCGTTTCTGATACGAGAGACGGACCTCCTCGACGCACTCCTGCGGCCCTTCGAGCGCGACGATGGAGGCGACCTGGATCGGCGTGAACGTGCCGTAGTCGTGATAGCTTTTCATGCGCGCCAGCGCAGTGACGAGCTCGCGGTTGCCGACCATGAAGCCCACTCGCCAGCCCGCCATGTTGTAGCTTTTCGACATCGTGAAGAACTCGACCGCGATCTCGCGCGCCCCGGGCACTTCGAGGATCGACGGCGCTCTGTAGCCGTCGAAGACGATGTCGGCGTAAGCGAGATCGTGCACCACGTAGATGTGATGCTCGCGTGCGATCGCGACCAGCCGCTCGAAGAACGCGAGGTCGACGCACTGCGCAGTCGGATTGCTCGGAAAGTTCACGATCAGCATCTTCGGCTTCGGATAGCTGTCGCGGATCGCGGTTTCGAGCTCCGCGAAGAAATCGACGCCCGCGTGCATCGGCACGTGCCGGATGTCCGCGCCGGCGATCACCGGGCCGTAGATGTGGATCGGATAGCTCGGGTTCGGCACGAGCACGATGTCGCCCGCGTCGAGCGTCGCGAGCGCGAGATGGGCGATGCCTTCTTTCGAGCCGATCGTGACGATCGCTTCGGAATCGGCGTCGAGGTCCACGTCATAGCGCCGCTTGTACCAGTTGCAGATCGCCTGGCGCAGGCGCGGAATGCCTTTGGACACCGAGTAGCCGTGCGTGTCCGGACGCCTGACGGTTTCGATGAGCTTGTCGACGATGTGCGCCGGGGTCGGGCCGTCGGGGTTGCCCATGCTGAAATCGATCACGTCCTCGCCGTGGCGGCGGGCGCTGAGCTTGAGCTCTCCGGTGACGTTGAAGACGTACGGCGGCAGGCGCTTGATCCGGGGGAATTCTTCCATTGTTCCAGTCGTGTGAGGCTCGGAGGGCGCCGCGTGACGCGAGCGCGGGCGGGGCAGCCGCCGGGTGAAAGCGTATAATTCTATCGGAGCGACTAACCCACAGCAAATCAGCGGCTTATGCCGACAGTGCCGCGGTTCGTAACTGCGGCACTGTCTTATGCCGACAGTGCCGCGGTTCGTAACTGCGGCACTGCCTCGTATACCGATCGCCTCTCGATCGATGGCCAGCACCGTCCACGCATCATGAAATTCCACGTCACCACGCCCGCAGGGCAGAACCTCTTCACCGGATACGGCGACGGCTACGTCGCGATCAACAGCGAGCGCTACGAGCACCCGGTGCTGGTGTCGCCCGAAGGCGCGATCGAACCCTGGGACGCGTCGAGCTTCGACGCGCTCACTCGCGAGCACTTCGAAGCGCTCCTCGCGCGCGGTCCCGAGCTCGTTCTGCTGGGCACGGGTGACACCCTGCGCTTTCCGCGTCCCGAGCTCACGCGAGCGCTTGCCGCGGCTGGAACGGGATTCGAGGCGATGGACACCAAAGCGGCGTGCCGCACTTTCAACATCCTGATGGCCGAAGGCCGCAGGGTGATCGCGGCGATCCTCGTCTAGCGCGTCGCGTGTTCCTGCGCGGCATCTCAGCCCGCACACTCGCACCGAGGCGGCGCCGCCGTGCGCCTTCCAGCGGCGCATAGTGCCAACGAAGTCACCGCGCCGTGACAGCCGCAGGGACTAACCCGCGCCGCGTATGGCAAACTCGAGTCATCATGAGCGAACGCATCGATAAAATCGTCGAGCAGGTCGGCGGCGTCATTCTCGGCAAGGAATTGCAGATCCGCCTCGCGCTCGCGTGCCTGCTCGCGCGCGGCCATCTGCTGATCGAAGACATCCCGGGTGTCGGCAAGACCACGCTCGCGCACGCGCTCGCAACGTCGCTGGGCTTGTCTTTCCAGCGCATCCAGTTCACGAGCGACCTGCTGCCCGCGGACATCCTCGGGGTGTCGATCTACAACCGCGACAACGGCACCTTCCAGTTCCATCCGGGGCCGATCTTCACGCAGGTGGTGCTCGCGGACGAAGTCAACCGCGCCACGCCCAAAGCGCAAAGCGCGCTGCTCGAAGCGATGGAAGAGCACCAGGTGACGATCGACGGCGAGACGCGCCGCCTGCCCGCGCCTTTTTTCGTGATCGCGACCCAGAATCCGTCGTACCAGGTCGGCACTTTCCCCCTTCCCGAATCGCAGCTCGATCGTTTCCTGATGCGCATACAGCTCGGTTACCCGAACGTCGAGGCCGAGCGCGAGCTCCTCAAGGGCGAGGACCGGCGCGACCTACTCGAGCAGCTCGGCGCGTGCCTGCGCGGTGAAGATCTCGCCGAGCTCCAGCAGGAGGCGCAGCAGGTGCACGTCGCGCCGGCGCTGCTCGATTACGTCCAGGCCGTGGTCAACCACACCCGCGCGTCGACCGAGTACGCGAACGGGCTTTCGCCGCGTGCCGCGCTCGCGCTGCTGCACGCCGCGCGCGCATGGGCGCTCATGGAAAAGCGCAGGCACGTCGTTCCCGAAGACGTGCAGGCGGTGCTTCCCGGCGTCGTCGGCCACCGCCTCATGTCCACCGTCGAAGGACGGCGCGTCAACGGCTTCGACGCCGCGGAACAGTTGATGAAGCAGGTCCCGATTCCGTAATCAGGCACGCGTATCGCGGTTCTGCCTCTGCATGCTGAATCCTGATTCCTGAATCCTGAATGCCCGCCCTCCTCAAACCGCTTACCCGATGGCTGTTCCAGCTGCGCGGCCCCGAGCGCGGGGAAGTGGTGCTCGTGCAGAGGCGCATCTTCATCCTGCCCACGCGCGCGGGCGCGGTGTTCGCGTTCGTGCTCGTGCTGATGCTGACCGGCTCGATCAACTATCAGCTGAGCCTCGGCTTCATCCTGACTTTCCTGCTCGCGGGCGTGGGCATCGCTGCGATGATCCACACCTTCCGCAATCTCGCGGGGCTGCACGTCGCCGCGGCGAAGACCGCGTCGGTCTTCGCAGGCGAGACCGCGCGCTTCGGGGTGTCTTTGCGCAATCCGACGCGCACGCCGCGCTACAGCGTCGCCCTGACCCGCGACAAAACCGATGCGCACGTCGTCGACGTACCCGCCGCCGGTGACGCCATCGCGATCGCGAGCGTTCCGGCCGAGCGCCGCGGCAGGCTCAGTCCCGGGCGGCTCACGCTGTACACGCGTTTTCCCGTGGGCATCTACTACGCGTGGTCGTACGTCGAGCTCGACACGCACTGCCTCGTCTACCCCCGTCCCGCGCCGCCGGGGTTGCCTTTGCCGCCGCTGCAGGCGAGCGGCGCGCAAGGCGCGGGACACGGCCAGGGGCACGACGACTTCGCGGGACTGCGCGAGTACCGTCCCGGAGACTCGCCGCGGCACATCGCCTGGAAGACCGCGGCGCGCGAACAGGTGCTGCTCACCAAGCAGTTCGCCGGGATCGCCCCTTCCGAGCTCTGGTTGACCCTCGACCTCGTGCCGCAGGCGCTCGGTCTCGAAGAAAAGCTCTCGCGGCTCACGCGCTGGATCCTCGATGCGCATGCGCAGCGCATCGCTTACGGCCTGAAGCTGCCGCACGCCACGATCGACATCGGCAGCGGAGAAGCGCACCGCGACCGCTGTCTCGAAGCGCTCGCGCTCGTATGAGAGAGCGCCTCGAGCTGCGTGACACGGTGTGGCTGACGGTATCGCTCGCACTCGTCGCGGCGCCGCACGCCGAGCGCCTGGCGACATGGGTGAGTCTGCTCGCCGCTCTGCTCATCACGTGGAGGCTTTATCTGGCGCGCACCCGGCGCGAGCTGCCGCACCGCGCGCTGCTCATCGTCATCGTCGCCGCCGCGAGCGCGGGGGTGTATCTGCAGTATGCGACGCTTTTCGGCCGCGACGCCGGCGTGGCGCTCCTGGTGGTGATGCTGACGCTGAAGCTGCTGGAAATGCGCACGGTGCGCGACGCGATGCTGCTCATCTTCCTCGCCTACTTCCTCGTCATCACCAATTTCCTGTACTCGCAGACCATACCGACTGCGCTCTACATGCTCGCGTGCGTATGGTTCATCACCGCCGGCATGATCGGGATCCACTATTCGCGCGCACCGCGCAGCGTCGGTCCGCAGTTGCGCACCTCGGCCGTGCTGCTGGTGCAGGCGACACCGCTCATGCTGGTGCTGTTCGTGCTTTTCCCGCGCGTGCAAGGGCCGCTCTGGGGCATGCCCACCGACAGTCAGCGCGCATCGAGCGGGCTCTCCGACACCATGGCGCCCGGCAGTGTGAGCCAGCTCACGCTTTCCGACGCGGTCGCTTTTCGAGTGGTCTTCAAAGGGCGTGTGCCCGAGCTGAACAGGCTGTACTGGCGGGGTCCGGTGCTCTGGGATTACGACGGGCGCACCTGGCGGGCGCCGCGCACACGCTACGCGCGTCCTTCGTACAACACCGAGTTCTACCCCGTCGACTACACCGTGACCGTCGAGCCCCACGGCAAGATGTGGCTTTTCGCCCTCGACCTGCCGGGTCGTCTGCCGCCGCGCGCGCTCGCCACGTCGGACTTCCAGCTGCTCTCGCCGGAGCCGGTCACGGCGCGAGTGCGGTATGACATGACGTCTTTCCTGGATTACAGCTACGGGCTCGACGAGTCCGATCAGGTGCTGAAGCGCAACCTCGCGCTGCCTGCCGGCTACAAACCGCGCACGCTCGAGCTCGCCCAGCGCCTGAGGCGCCAGCACGGCACGGACGAGGCGGTGATGCAGGCGGCTTTCGCGATGTTCCGGTCCGAAGGCTTCAGCTACACGCTCGCGCCGCCGCGACTCGGCGACAACAGCGTCGACGATTTCCTTTTCAACACGCGCAGCGGATTCTGCGAGCACTACTCGTCGGCGTTCGTCGTGCTCATGCGCGCCGCGGGCATACCGGCGCGCGTGGTCACCGGTTACCTCGGCGGGGAGACCAACCCGATCGGCGATTACGTGATCGTGCGCCAGGCCGATGCGCACGCGTGGGGTGAAGTCTGGCTGCGAGGCCGCGGCTGGGTCAGGGTTGATCCGACCGCGGCGGTGTCGCCGGCGCGTGTCGAGCAGGGTATCGGCGCGACCGCGGCGGCGAGCGCGCTGCCGCTTTTCATGCACGACAACCTGGTGCTGCGGCGCATGCGGCTCACGTGGGACTCGATGGCCAACAGCTGGAACCAGTGGGTGCTCGGCTACACCCCCGAGCGCCAGCGCGCCCTCCTCTCCCGTGCGGGACTCGAGGATGCGACGTGGCGCACGCTCGCCGGGCTGCTGCTCGCGACGACAGGCCTCATCGTGCTCGTCCTCGCGTTCGTCACCCTGCGGCGCCTGCGCGTGCGAGTGCACGATCCGGTGAGCCGGGCTTACGCGGCTTTTTGCGCCAAGCTCGCGCGCCGCGGACTCGCACGCGACCCCGCGGAAGGCCCGCTCGCTTACGCCCTGAGGATCGCCCGCGTGCGCCCGGATCTCGAAGCCGCGGTGCGCGAGTTCGTCGCGCTGTACGTAGCGCTGCGCTATGGCGATGCGAGCGGGGAGAATGTCGGCCGCCTGAAGAAGCTGGCGCGGGAGTTCGAAGCCTGAAAGGTACGCCGCTGCTTCGGCGCGGCTTCGCCGCACCTCGCCGCGTTTAAGGGCCCCCTTAGGCGGCTATCGCCGCTATTTATTCATATGCGGCGCTGCTTCAGTGCGGCTGCGTAGTTCGCCGCGTTGAGGGCCCCTTATGCAGCTATCGCCGCTATCTCTTATCCCTCTGCTTGAGTGCTGCAACGCTGCACTCAAGCAGGCGGCAGGAGCTTGACCGGGTCGACCGGTTTTCCGAAGCGGCGGATTTCGAAGTGCAGCTTCACCTGGTCGGCATCGGTGCTGCCCATCTCGGCGATCTTCTGGCCTTTGGTCACCGACTGGCCTTCCTTCACGTTGAGCTCGCTGTTGTGCGCGTACACGCTCAGGTAGGTGTTGTTGTGCTTGATGACGATGAGCTTGCCGAAGCCGCGGATGCCGGTCCCGCTGAAGATGACCCTGCCCGGCGCGCTCGCGAGCACCGGTTGACCGAGCTTGCCGGCGATCGCGATGCCTTTGCTCGACGCGTCGTTGAAAGTCCCGATGACCTTGCCTTTGACCGGCCACGACCAGTCGACGTCTTCAGGGCCGCGCGCGGCGTCGCCCGCTTCGGCTTTCGCGTCTGCACGCGCTTCGGCGGCCTTCGGCGCTTCCGCTCTCGGGGTTTCGGTTCGTGCGGGCGCGGCAGGTTCAGGCCTCGCGACCTGCGCGAGCGCCTGCTCGGAATACGGCACGCGCACCCCTTTGGGCTCGGTCAGCACCGTCCCCGAAGCGGCTGCGCCGCCAACAGGCGCTGCCGCGGACGGCGCCGGTGAGGGACCGGTGCCGAGCGGGCGCGCTTCCACGCTGCCGCCGGGCATCCTCAGCGGCGCCGCGACGACTGCGCCGGGTGCGCCGGCCACTGCACCGGGCGCTGACAGGCGCAGCTGCATCCCGATTTTCAGCGCGCCGGGGTTGTCGAGACCGTTCCACAGCGCGAGCTCGCGATAGTCGAGGCCGTGCTCGAGCGCGATGCTGTAAAGGGTGTCTCCGGGTTTGACCGTATACGAGTCGGGCCGCGACTCGGCGCTACGCGCAGGCGCCGGACGGCTTCCGGAAGGCGGGATGGGCGAGGCTGCGACCGGCGCGCTCTGCCGGCCCGGAACCGCGCGCTCGACCACAGGCGCGGGGCGATTGGATACGCAGCCCGCGGCAAGCACAACCGCGAACACGCACAGCGCAAACGTTCTAGATGAGGAAGACACAGCGGCTTTACGCGACGCCGGGCAGCAACGGCACAAACTTGACGATATCCATTTTCTTTTCGACGTAGCCGTGCGGGGATCGTTCGATCATGCACAGACGCTGCTCGCCTCGCTGCTCACCGGTCTGCGCCATCGGCAAAATCATTCTAGCACCCACCGCCAGCTGCTCCATGAGCTCGCGGGGCACGTGGGTCGCGGCCGCGGTCATGACGATCGCGTCGAAAGGCGCGGCCTCCGGCATACCCGCGTGACCGTCGCCGTGACGCAGCCTCACGTTGAGCGCGCGCAACTCGCGAAAGTGCTTGCGGGCCTTGGCGAGCAATCCCGCGATACGTTCGATCGAGTACACCTCTTTCGCCAAGCGGGACAGCACCGTCGCCTGGTAACCGCAGCCGGTTCCGATCTCGAGCACCTTGGTCAGCGCACCGCCGCTGCGCGCGAGCTCGGTCATGCGCGCCACGGTATAGGGACTCGAAATCGTCTGGCCGAAACCGAGCGGCAGCGAGATGTCTTCGTACGCACGGCTCGCGAGCGCCTCGTCGACGAAAAGGTGCCTGGGCACCTCCCCCATCACCGCGAGGACGACTTCGTCGCGGATGCCCTGCTCGCGCAGGCGCTCGACCATGCGCATGCGGGTGCGCTGCGAGGTCATGCCGATGCCGCTGTGCTGGCGCGTCATGCGCCGTCCAGCCAGTCGGTGACCGTCTGCATCTGCGAATAGCGCGTGAGATCCACCTGCAGCGGCGTAATCGACACCATACCGTTAGCGACGGCGTGAAAATCGGTTCCGGCGCCCGCATCCTGAGCGCCGCCGGCGGCGCCGACCCAGTAGACCACCTCGCCTCGCGGCGTGGTCGACTTCACCACGGGCTCGGCCTTGTGGCGCTTGCCGAGCCGGGTCACGGCGACGCCTCGTACATCCGCGTGCGCGACGTCGGGAACGTTGACGTTGAGGAGCACGGGCTGGTTCAGGGGGCGTGAAGCGAAACGCTGGACGAGCTCGCACGCGATGCGTGCAGCAGTATCGAAATGGCCGCCGCCTTCGGCGACGAGCGAAATCGCGATCGACGGGATGCCGAGCAGGAAACCTTCGGTCGCCGCCGCAACGGTCCCGGAGTAGATCGTGTCGTCGCCCATGTTCGCACCGTAGTTGATTCCGGACACGATGACATCGGGCAGCGCTTCGAGCAAGCCGGTGACCGCGAGGTGGACGCAATCGGTCGGCGTGCCGTTGACATACAGAAAGCCGTTCGCCGCGCGGCGCACCGACAGCGGACGGTCGAGCGTGAGCGAATTGCTCGAGCCGCTGCGGTCGCGCTCGGGTGCGACCACGGTCACTTCGGCGCACGACGCGAGCGCTGCGGCGAGCACGGTGATGCCCGGCGCGAAGTAGCCGTCGTCGTTACTCACCAGTATGCGCATGGGGTCGCGCTGCAGCGCGGGTGACCTGGATCTATGGATGGTGCTTGTCGATCAGGTCGCTGCATGTCTGAAAGGCAAGAGAAAACACGGCCGATTGTATCACGCGCCACCCACCGCCTCCTCCGTCGAACCCGCTCGACTCGGCGGATCGCACACTGCTGCACGCTGCGCGCGCCGCGCAGGCGCTGCGGCTAGAATCGCGGGCTTCCACCGCTCTTGAAAGTTGATCATGGCCAACATCGGTTTTCGCATCATGCCCTTCGCGCCCGCGGCGCCGGCCGCGCTCGTGCACGAGCTCGCCCGCACCGCGACCGCGCACCTCAGCGACAATATGAATCGCCTGTATTCGGTGTCAGCAGCACTGCGCCCTTATCACAAGGGCGGCAGGTTCGCGGGACCCGCGCTCACCGTCAAAGCCTCGCCCGGCGACAACCTGATGGTGCACAAGGCGATCGACATCGCGCGTCCCGGCGACGTGATCGTGGTCGATGCCGCAGGCGTGCTCGAGCAGGCGATCATCGGCGAAATCATGTCCTCGCTGGCGGCGAGCCGCGGTGTCGCCGGCATGGTCATCGACGGCGCGATACGCGACGCCGACGCGTTGCGGCTGTCGCCCTTCCCGGTCTACGCGCGCGGCGTGACGCACCGCGGTCCGTACAAGAACGGACCCGGCGAAATCAACGTGCCCGTGTCGATCGGCGGCCTGGTCGTCAATCCCGGCGATATCGTCGTGGGCGACGACGACGGGCTCATCGTGCTTGCACCCGACATCGCGGCGGAAGTGCTCGAACGCGCGCAGGCGCAGGCTGCGGAGGAAAACGCGCTGCTCGAAACCATACGCTCGGGCGGGACCGTGGATCGGCGCTGGGTCGACCGCAGCCTGCGGGAAAAAGGCTGCGACTTCTGACGCGCTTTTCGGCTGGAGACGCTGGACGCTGCGCGCGTCAGCGCTCGATCGTGAAGACCAGCGCGGCATGCGCAGGGACGCGCCACGCCGCGCCGCATTCAGGCGGCGCCGTGCCGTCGCCGCCGTAAGCGACGTCTTCACTCGACCACGCGAGCTTCCATTCGCAGGCCGGCGGCGGGGCGAGCAGCGGCTCCGGCAGCGGCGACAGCGCGAGCTCGGCGCCGAAGTTCACGATGAGCAGCCGGTCATCGTCGGCGTCTTCGAAAAAGCGCAACACGAACGCCTGCTCGCCGAGCACCGCTCCATCGAGCGCACCCGCGTTATGCCGCGCGAATACCGGGTCGCCGTGCCTCAGGCTGAGCAGGTCGCGATGCAGCGCGACAGCGGCGGCGTGTGTCTCGCGCTCGGACAGATCGAGCTTGCATCGTTCGAATGTTTCGACCGATGCCGGGTCGGCCAGCAGGACGTGGCCGCCTGCCGCAATACTCTGAAACTGCCTGAGAAAGTCACCCCGTCCTTGCCTCACCGCCTCGGCATTTTCGGACGGGTTGTCGGCGAAATACAGGAAAGGCGCCGACGCGGCGAATTCCTGGCCCTGAAACAAGAGCGGTGTCTGCGGCGCGAGCAGCAGCAATGCGGTCGCGGCGCGCAGTTGCCCAGGGCTCGTGAGCTCGTGAAGGCGACGTCCACGCGCCGAGTTCGCGACCTGGTCGTGGTTCTGCAGAAACGTGATGAACCGGTACGGGTCGAGGCCGCGTGTCGCCGTGCCGCGGTTCTTCTTCTGCCAGCCGTAGTGCTGGCCCTGGTAGAGGAAGCCGCGCTTGGCGGCCGATATGAATTCCTGCGGCGTGCCGCGGTAGTCGCTGTAATACGCTTCGATACGCCCGGTCAGCGCGACCCGTGCGGTGTGATGGAAGTCGTCGTTCCACAAAGCGTCGAGGCCGTAGCCGCCGTGCGCCGGCTGGCGCAGCAGGCGCGCGTCCTGAGGCTCGTTCTCGCCGACGAGGTACACCCGCCGCGGCCCCGCCGCTGCACGAGCGCGCGCGTTCATGTCCGCGAGGATGTGCGTCGGCGAGCCGTCGAACATCGATTGCGTCGCGTCGTAGCGAAAACCGTCGAGATGGAATTCGCTGATCCAGTACTCGACGTTCGCGAGGAAGAACTCGCGCACCGCGTGCGCGTCCTTACCGTCGAAATTGAGCGCGTGTCCCCAGTCGTTGCGATAGCGCGTGCTGAAATAATCGTCGCTGTACGCCGGCAGGAAACAGCCCAGCGTGCCGCAGTGGTTGTAAACCACGTCGAGTATCACGCCCAGGCCCAGCCGGTGAGCGTCGTCGACGAAAGCGCGCATGTCGTCAGGCATGCCGTAAAGCCGGGTCGGGGCGAAGAAATGGACCACGTCGTAACCCCAGCCGAAGCGTCCCGGGAATTCGCCCACCGGCATCAATTCGAGCGTGGTGATCCCGATATCGGCGAGCCAGCCCAGTTGCGCGGCAGCCGCGCGCCACGAGCCTTCGGGCGTGAACGTGCCGATGTGCATTTCGTAGACGACCGCGTCGTGCGCGTCCACGCCTGTCCATGCCGCGTCGCTCCAGCGGTAGGCGTCGGGGTCGACGACCTGCGAGGGGCCGTCGTGACCGTGCGGCTGAAACCGCGATGCGGGATCGGGGTAGCGCTGCGCTTCCTCGTCCAGGCGCAGGCTGTAGAGCGTGCCCGCGGGCGTCCGACTGCGCGTGCCTGAAAAATAACCTCCCGCGTCGGGGACGAGATCGAAGTCCGGCTCGCCGTCGACGACGACCGAGACGCGCCTGCGCCCGGGCGCCCACACCCTGAACGAGGTCGCGCCCGCGCCGTCGGCTTCGGCGCCTATCGCGTAGCGGCGTGCTCCGTCAGCGGGTCGGGTCATCGGTGTGGAACCGGGATTGAAACACGCGCGCCGGCGTGATCGAAGCGCACTCCACGCCGTGTAGCAAGACAC
>JAQGNC010000540.1 GCA_028292065.1 Betaproteobacteria bacterium | reverse complement strand
ACCAACTGGGACGCGACCTGCGGCGCGGGGCCGCGCCACTCCCGAGGCGTGCACCGCTTCGATTTCGACGGCCGCTACGCCTACATCTCGCCGACGATGGAAGGCTATCTCGGCAACATCATGATGATCCTCGACCTGAAGGACCCGGCGAAGCCCGAGGAAGTCGGCCGCTGGTGGATGCCGGGGCAGTGGACCGCGGGCGGCGAGACGCCGACCTGGAAAGGCGACGCGCACAAGTGCCATCACCCGCTGCGCCACGGCAACCGCCTTTACACCAGCTACTGGCAGGGCGGCTGGGTCATCCTCGACATCGACGACATGAGCAAGCCGAAGCGGGTGTCGGGCATGGACTGGAGCCCGCCTTTCCCGTGGCCCACGCATACGTGTTTGCGCATCCCTTTCAAGATCAAGGGGCGCGATTTCATGGTAGTCACCGACGAGGACGTGTTCCGGCAGGAGGACTATCACCCTTATCCCGCATCGTTCATGTGGCTCGTCGACATCACCGACGAGAAACACCCGATGCCGATCTCCACTTTCCAGATCGAGGACATGCCCGACACGCCGCAGCCGCGCATGACCGGCTGCCACCAGCCGTGCGAGATCGTGACCGGCACCGAGATCCCGGTCGCGTGGTTCGCGTACGGCCTGCGCATCATCGACATCGCGAACCCGCATTCACTGAAGGAAGTCGCGTATTTCATGCCCGACGTCCCGCCGGGATCGGACCGCGTGCAAAGCAACGACGTCACGGTCGACGAGCGTGGGCTCATCTACCTGCTCGATCGCGTGCGGGGGCTGCACATCCTCGAGCGCACGGACAAGTGACGGGCAAAAGCATTTACCGCGAAGGACACGAAGGTCACGAAGGAAGGCGATGCTTGAACGCGCGGCGCTGACGCTCGCGTGCGCGTCGCTCGTGCTGATCGCGGCGCCGGCGGTGTACGCGCAGGCGTATCCCACCAAGCCGGTGCGCGTGGTGCTGCCGTCGCCGCCGGGAAGCGCCGCCGACATCGTCACGCGCTCGGTGACGATGAAGCTCGGCGAGCGTCTCGGCCAGCAGTTCGTGGTCGATGCGAGGCCGGGGGCGAGCGGCATCATCGCGGCCGAGATCGTCGCCCGGGCTGTCCCGGACGGCCACACCCTGATGGTCCCGTCCTCGGCGAGCCACGGCATCAACGTGAGCCTCTATCGCAAGCTCCCGTACGATGCGGTGCGCGATTACGCGCCGATCACCCTGCTCGCGCGCATGCCGCTCATCATCGCGCTCAACCCTTCGGTGCCGGCGAAGAACGTGAAAGAGCTGGTCGCGCTCGCGCAAGCGAGGCCCGGGCAGCTCAACTTCGCCTCATCCGGCAGCGGCACCACCACGCATCTCGCGGGCGAATTGCTGAAGACGATGGCGCACGTCGATTTCCTCCACGTGCCGTACAAAGGAAGCCAGCAGGCGCTGCTCGATACGATCGGCGGGCAGATGACGATGAACATCGCGCCCATCCTCACGTCGCTCCCGCACGCGAAAGCGGGGCGGCTGCGCGCGCTCGCGGTCACCACGCCGCTGCGCTCGGCGACGGCGCCGGAAATTCCGACCGTCGCGGAGTCGGGCGTCGCAGGCTACGAAGCGACCTTGTGGTACGGACTTTCGGCGCCGGCCGCAACGCCGCGCGAGATCGTGCAGCGCCTGAACCGCGAAGTGATGAGGATCCTCGCGTTGCAGGACGTGCGCGACACCCTGCAGCAGCAGGGCGCCGACGCCGCCCCCACCACGCCGGAAGCGTTCGGCGAATACGTGAAGAGCGAAATCGCCAAGTGGGCGAAAGTAGTCAGGTCTTCAGGCGCTCGTCCGGAATAGGTGCTGTCATTGCAGTCGGAGCACGTGCGCCACGAGATCGCCGCGTCGCGCTGGCGCGGCTCCTCGCGATGACAGCGTTTGATGACATTGCGAGGAGCGATGCGACGAAGCAATCCCGAGGCGCTCGCAACCGCGTGCGCCACGCGACCCGCCGCGTCGCGCTGCCGCGGCTCCTCGCGATGACAGCCGCAGACAACCCCGGCGACCTTCGAATCGGCGCGCCGGTTTCCAAACACGAGAGAGGTAATCCCATGGCATCCGGTGTATTCGACGACGCACTCATCAAACATCTATTCGGCACCGACGAGCTGCGCTCGATCTTCAGCGAGAAGAGCCGCGTGCAGAAGTGGTACGACTTCGAAGCCGCGCTCGCGCTCGAGCAGGCGGAGCTCGGGATCATCCCTGCTGATGCGGCGCAAGAGATCGCCGCGAACGCGAGCGTCGACAAAGTCGACATCGAAAGCATCGCGGCGGAGATCCGCAGGATCAAGCATCCGCTCGTGCCTGCGCTGAAGGCGGTCGAGGCGCTCTGCAGCAAAGGTCTGGGCGAGTACATCCATTTCGGCCCGACCACGCAGGACATCCTCGACACCGGAACCGTGCTCCAGTTGAAGGACGCGCACGCGATCTACCTGCGCGACATGAGCGCGATCGGCAAGGCGCTCGCGAAGCTCGCGGCCGAGCACAAGGCGACCCCGATGGTGGGCCGCTCGCACGGCGTGCAGGCGCTGCCGATCACCTTCGGGCACAAAGCCGCGATCTGGCTCTCGGAGATGGGCCGCAATTTCGAGCGCCTCAAGGACACCGAGAAGCGCGTCTTCGTCGGCGGCATGGTCGGTGCGGTCGGCACCCAGGCGTCGTTCGGACCTCACGCGCCCGAGCTCGAAGCGCGCGTCATGCAGCGCCTGGGGCTGGACGTCGCCGACATCAACTGGCAGCCCGCGCGCGACCGCTTCGCCGAATACGTTGCCGTGCTCGGCATCATCGCGGGCACGCTCGGCAAGATCGCGAACGAGATCATCACGCTCGAGCACACCGAGATCGGCGAGCTCTACGAGCCTTTCAGCGCAGGCAAGGTCGGGTCCTCGACCATGCCGCACAAGCGCAACCCGTCGACCTGCGAAGCGGTGGTCGCGAACAGCCGCGCGATCCGCTACAACGTCGCGTTCATGCTCGAGTGCATGGTGATCGAGCACGAGCGCGACGGCTCGGCGTGGCGCGGCGAGTGGAAAGCGCTGCCGGAATCGTGCCTGATGATGGGCGGGATGCTCTCGATGATGAAGTACGTCCTCGAAGGCCTGCACGTCGCGGCCGACAAGATGCGCGAGAACCTCGACAGCCTCGGCGGTTTCCTGCTGTCCGAGCGCGTGATGTTCATCCTCTCGGAAAAAGTCGGCAAGCAGACCGCGCACGAGCTCGTCTACGAAGCGTCGATGCACGGCATCGAGAACGGTGTGACTTTCGAGAAGGCGCTGATGGAGAATCGGCGCGTTCGCGACGCGATGAGCGCCGAAGAGCTCAAGGCCGCGCTCGACCCGACGACCTACGTGGGACACGCCGAAGCGATCGTGGAGCGGGTGCTGAAGCAGCAGCGGGCGGCGGGGTGGCTGTCGTGAAGTAGAACGACCCTGAGCTTTCGCTAGGGAGGGGATGTGATCCGCGCCGCGGATAACTCTCCTTCCCTGCAGGGGGAGGGTTCGCAGGGGTGGGCTTAAAGGAAAGGAGGTTACGGAGGGAAACCTTGGTTTCCCTCTGTTCGTTTTCCGCCCATTGGGTCCCGACGGGACCCTCAGGGGGAAGGCCGGGATGGGGGTGGTTTTGGTTTACTCTTCACCCCTTCACCCTTCACCCTTCACCCTTCACCCTTCACCCTTCACCCTTCACCCATTCACCCGTTCACCCGTTCACCCGTTCACGGCCTTCCTATGAAAATCACCATCCTCGACGATTACCAGAACGTCGTCCGCTCGCTCGATAGCTTCAAAAAGCTCGAAGGCCACGACGTCACCGTCTGGAACGACCACACCAAAGACGTCGACGTGCTCGCCGAGCGCCTGAAGGACACCGAGGCGCTGGTGCTCATCCGCGAGCGCACGCCGATACGCGCGCCGCTCATCGAGCGGCTGCCGAAGCTCAGGATCGTCAGCCAGCGCAGTGTCTACCCGCACATCGACGTCGACGCGCTGACCTCGCGCGGGATCGTGCTCTCGTCGGACCAGCATCCCGGCAAGCCTTCGTTTGCGACGGCCGAGCTCACGTGGGGACTGGTGATCGCGGCGATGCGCCACATCCCGCAGGAGGTCGCGAATCTCAAGGCGGGCAAGTGGCAGTCGTCGGTCGGCACGGGACTGCGCGGCCGCAACCTCGGCATCCTCGGCTATGGGCGCATCGGCGCGACCGTCGCAGGCTACGGGCGTGCGTTCGGCATGAACGTGAGCGTGTGGGGCCGCGAAGGCTCGCTCACGCGCGCGCGACAAGACGGCTACGCCGCCGCGCGCAGCCGCGAAGCATTCTTCGAGGAGGCGGACGTGATCTCGCTGCACCTGCGCCTGAACGACGAGACGCGCGGCATCGTGACGAGCGAGGATCTCGCACGCATGAAACCGACCGCGCTCATCGTCAACACCAGCCGCGCCGGCCTCATCGCGCCGGGCGCTCTCGAGGGCGCTCTGAAGCAGGGCCGCCCGGGCATGGCCGCTGTGGACGTGTTCGAGGAAGAGCCGGTGCTCGGCGCAAAACACCCGCTGCTCGCGATGGACAACGTGGTGGCGACGCCGCACCTGGGTTACGTCGAGCGCGACGCCTACGAGTCGCAGTTCTCGAGCTCGTTCGAGCAGGTGCTCGCGTTCGCGGCGGGAACGCCGATCAACGTGGTCAATCCCGAAGCGCTCGCGCCGCGGTAGACTCCGGCAGAACTGACAATAACGAGGAGATCCCATGCGGCGCACCTTCATGCGCATCGCGGTTGCGGGCGCGGCCGCGCTCGTCGCCGGCAGCGCGGTCGCGGCCGATGCAGCGGCGAACTATCCGAACCGGCCCGTGCGCTGGGTCGTGCCTTTCACGCCGGGCGCGTCGAACGACATCCTCGCGCGTCTCATCGGCCAGAAGCTCACCGAAGCCTGGGGGCAGCAGTTCGTCATCGACAACCGTGCGGGGGCGGGCGGGGCGATCGGCGCGGATACGGTCGCCAAAAGCGTCGCCGACGGCTATACGCTGCTGCTCGCCAATCCCGGCCCGAGCGTCAACACGCCGCTCATGCTCACGCGCACCAGCTACAAGGTCGAGGATTTCACCAACATCGTCTTCATCGGCTACGCCCCGCTGCTGATCCTCGCGAACCCGAAGTTCCCGCCGAACAACCCGAAGGAGCTGCTGGCGTACGTGAGAGCGAATCCGGGAAAGGTGAGCTGGGGTTCGTCGGGCAACGGCAGCAGCCTGCACATCGGCCTCGCACTCTTCCAGGCGGCGACCGGCACCGACATCGTTCACGTGCCGTACAAAGGCTCGGGTCCCGGGATCGTCGACACGATGAGCGGCCAGATCCAGGCGATGCATACGACGACGCTCAGCGCCGAAGCGCAGATCAAGTCGGGTCGTGTGAAAGTCGTCGGCGTCGCGGCCGCGAAGCGCAGCCCGCTGCTGCCGGACGTCCCCACGCTCGCGGAGTCGGGCATCAAGGACGCCGAAGCGATCGTCTGGTTCGGCATGTCGGGTCCGCCGAAGCTGCCGCGCGCAATAACCGATAAGCTCAACGCACAGGTGAACCGGACGCTCCTGATGGCGGACGTGAGGCAAAGGCTCGACCAGCTCGGGCTCGAAGTCGCCGGGGGCAGTCCCGAAGCATTCCAAGCGTTCGTGAAGCAGGAAGCCGCGAAAGTGACGCGGCTCGTCAAAGCGGGACTGCTGAAAGTCGAATAACTGAATCGGGGAGTGTCCCCGATTTATAAAGAGGGGGAGGTTTCATGACCAAGCGGACACTGCGCAATGCCATTGCACTGACCATGCTCTGCTCCGCCGCCGGCGCGGCATCGGCCGACGACAAGGCGGATTACGACAAGCGCGCGGCAGCGCGATACGAAGCGCTGTTTCAAACGCTCGACCGCAATCGCGACGGCGTGGTGTCGCGCGAGGAAGCACAGGGCGACCTCAATTTCCTCCCGAGTTTCGACGACATGGACATCAACCGCGACAACGTGGTGTCGACTGACGAGCTGCGGCGATTCATCGAAAGCCGGTTCGGGGTGAATGTGGTGGCGAACCAGGGGCAGGGCGGCTCGAAGTAAACCGGGGCGGAGCGCGTTGAAGTAAAGCGGGGTTGGGCGGCCTTGAAGTAAACCGGGGTCAGACCCCTATGAAGCCGGGG
>JAQGNC010000469.1 GCA_028292065.1 Betaproteobacteria bacterium | reverse complement strand
TTCAAGGAGGGACACCTTGGTTTCCCTCCTTGGCGTTACCGGAAAAACAATTTAGTCGAATAAGTTATTCGACTAAATTGTTTTTCAGAGCGTAGTGGGCGATCGCCGCATTGTTGGCCACCCCCAGCTTCGCCAGCACGCGCGCCCGGTAGACGCTGACGGTCTTCACGCTGAGCGAGAGCTGCTCGGCGATCTCGCTCACGCTTTTGCCCCCGGCGATGAAGCACATCGTCTGGTATTCGCGGTTGGAGAGCTGCTCGTGGGGCGGGCGGTCGCTGTCGTTCAACACGTGCTTGGCGAGCTCTTCGGCGACCGCGGGAGTGACGTACTTCTTGCCGGTGGCGACCTGCCGGATCGCGTTCACGAGCTGCGCGGGGGCGCTCTGCTTGGTGAGATAGCCCGACGCCCCTCCCCGCAGCGCGCGCACCGCATACTGGTTCTCGGGGTGTGTGGAGAGCATCAGGACCGCGATCTTCGGATGTTCCTTCCTGATGATGCCGAGGGTGTCCATGCCGTTGCGGTCGGGCATGGAGATGTCGAGCAGGACGACTTCGCACGGCCTGGTGCGCAGGTGCTGCAGGGTTTCGGCGCTCGATTCGGCTTCGCCCACCACCTCGAGGTCGTCGGTCTCCTCGATGATGCCGCGCAGGCCCCGGCGCAGTATCGCGTGGTCGTCGGCAATCAGCACGCGTATCGCGTTGCGTTCGTCTCTACGTGCCATGTGCACCTTCGAAGTCTGCTGTTGAACGATGCGGCACCCTCACCGAGATGCAGGTGCCGTGGGGCCGCGCCGCCGCGACGCTGACGGTGCCGCCGAGCTGGGTCGCGCGCTCTTCCATGCCGCGCAACCCGAACGAGGTCGGCTTCAGGCGGTCCGCCGCGACGATGCCCTGGCCGTTGTCGGTCACGGTGAGCTCGACGTCCTCGTCGGTCGTCTCGAGCTCGATGCGCACCTGCGAGGCTTTGGCGTGCTTGGCGATGTTGGTCAGCGTCTCGCGCAAGATGCTGAAGAGCGCGGTCGCGGTGTTGTTGTCGATGTCGAACTCGGCGCACTCGCAGCGCACGTCGGCCGCGACGCCGGTGCGGTTCGAGAAATCCTTCGCCTGCCACTCGATCGCGGCGACGAGCCCGAGATCGAGTATGCCCGGGCGCAGGTCCTGGCCGATGCGGGTGATCGAGGCGGCGGTCTGGTCCACCAGCGCTTCGAGCGCGTCGAGCTTGGCGCGCACCCTGGGCTCGGCCGCCCCCACGCGCTCGGCGAGCCACAGCACGTCGATCTTGATCGCGGTCAGATTGCCGCCGATGTCGTCGTGCAGCTCGCGCGCGATGCGCGCACGCTCCTGCTCCTTCGCGGTCTCCAGGTGCGACGAGAGCTCGCTCTGGCGCTTGCGCGCCTCGACCAGCTCGATGTGGTGCTCTTTGCTCAGGGTGATGTTCGCCATGAAGCCTTCCCACACCAGGCTGCCGCCGGCGATGCGGCGCGGGCGCAGGCGGATGTTGACCCACTTGATCATGCCGCTCTGCGCGGCCCGCACGCGGCCTTCCCAGTTCACCGGCGCGAGGGTCTCGGCCGAGCGCTTCATGTGGACCTGGAGGTTGGCGGAGTCGGGTTTCTGCAGGAGCTGGAAGAAGGCGTTGGGGTCGCTCTCGAGGCGCGCGGTAGGCAGCTCGAGCAGCTCGATGCTGCCTTCGCTCACGTGCGAGAACGTGTACTGCCCCGGCTTCTCGCTCATCACCTGGAAAACGACGCCGGGAAAATGGTTGACGATGCCCTGCAGGAGCGCGCTCTGCTCCATCAGCTGCTGCTCGGCGCGCTGGGCCGAGCGCCGCGCCGCGGCGTCGCGAAGCTCGCGCTCGATCGCCGGCAGCAGCCGCGACAGATTGCGCTTCATCACGTAATTGTCGGCGCCCGCGCGCATCGCGTCGACGGCGAGGTCCTCGCCCATGTTGCCCGAGACGATGATGAAAGGCAGGTGATGGCCGCCGCCGCGCACCAGCCTCAGCGCCGCCATGGCTCCGAAGCCGGGCATGTAGTAATCCGATATGACGATGTCCCAGGTCTCCTCGCGCAGCGCCTGCGCCATCGCCTCCGCGTGCTCGACGCGGTGGACGACGGCCTCGTACGCGCTGCCGACTTCGAGGCGGAGGAGCTCGGCGTCGGTGGCCGAGTCTTCGGCGAGCAGTATTCGTAAGGGTGGTTTCATGGCCGAGTATAGTTAACGCTACTTTCCATCGGAAGCTCGATGGTGAAGGTCGCGCCGGCGCCGGGCGTGGACTCCGCCCGGATACGTCCGCCGTGGCGGCGCACGATGCGCTGCACCGTCGCAAGACCTATGCCCGTGCCCTCGAAGCGCGACGCCGGGTGCAGGCGCTGGAAAGGCTGGAACAGCCTTTCGGCGTACTCGGGATCGAAGCCCGCGCCGTTGTCCCGCACGAAGAGCGCCCCGGCCTGCGCGCCGGTCCTTCCGACTTCGATCAGCGCGTCGGGCCGTTCGCGCGTGAACTTCCACGCGTTGCCCAGGAGGTTTTCGAAGAGCACGCGCATCAGCCGCGGGTCGGCGTATGCCTTCAGCCCCGGCGCGATGTCGACGCGCACGGCGCGCCGGGTGTCGCGGCTCGCGAGCTCGCGCAGGGTCGACGCGCAGATTTCGGTGAGATCGGTGCTCGTGCGCCGCAGCTCGTAACGGCTGATCTGCGACAGCTCGAGCAGCGCCTCGATCAGCTGCTCCATGTGCTCGCCCTGGGCGACGATGCGCTCGACCAGCCCCGAGGCTTCGGCGGGAAGGTCGTGGGCGGACCCGAGCCTCCCGGCGTATCCGCGCAGGCCGCGCAGCGGCGCGCGCAGGTCGTGCGAGACCGAAT
>JAQGNC010000434.1 GCA_028292065.1 Betaproteobacteria bacterium | reverse complement strand
AGGTGAGCAGACGATCGGAGACCACTCCCCACGCGACCTGTCCCACCATGCCGGCGCCCTGCGAGACGCTGAACATCATGCCCGCAGTGGCCAATCCAAAGCCGAGCTCGACCAGATAGACCGTCAGGAAGGAGCGCAGACAGAGCTGCATGGCGGTGAAGATCGCCGCCGCGACCAAGAAGCTCGGCATTCCCGGGATCGCCAGCAGGCGCTTCAGCGGCTCGAGCGGGCCCGACTCCGATTTCCTGGTTTCGGTGCGGTCGCCGTTCAGCCAGCGCACGGTCGGCAGGAGCGCGAGCGTCACTACCGAGCAGGCCGCCGCGATATACAGCACCGCGTCCTGCCATCCCGAACGCAGCACGAGAATCGGGACCGCGGCGCCGGCCACGACCCCGCCCAGGGGCACTCCGGTCTGCTTCAACGACATGATGAATCCGGCGGTGCGCGGCGTGGTGCGGGGCCCCAGGATCTGCGAGCTCGCCGGGTTCATGGCGGCCGTTGCAAAACCCATCGCGACGGGCGCGAGGGCAACGATCACGAGGCTGGGCGGCAGCAGACAAAGCAATCCGACCACGCTGATGCCGACGCAGGCGAGGTTCAATCCCATCCCGCCCAGAAGAACCAGCAACCCGGGCACCGCAAACGTCAGCGCTATTCGCGCGATACAAAGAACCGGCGCGTACAGCGCGATCAGCGCGACATTCCAACCGCGGTCCGCGGCGATCTCGGTCGCGAGCACCGGCGTGCAGGCGGCCAGCAGAGAAATGATCGTCTGGACGATGCACGCCAGTGCGATCGCAGCCGGAAGGTCCCAGCGGGGTTGAGCTACCGATTCGGTCATAGCGGTTCGCCTCGTAAGCGTTGCCACCCTTTGATGACTTCGCCGAGCACCTTCGCGACGTCGTCGACGGCGGGGGGGTACACGATCGAATCGTGCGTAGCCGATACCGGGACGACCTTGACCACGCCGGCAACGAGACGGGTCCAGTCAAAATCCTCGTCGCGTAATCGGGCCTCGGACGCGGCCCGCAGCAGCGTCAGCGATGTATCCAGGAGCAGCGGCGTGTAACGCGCGCGAAGTCGACGCAGATCGCTTACCAGGCGGACCATTCGCTGAATCTGCTCTTCGGCCAGGGGCGCGCTGCCCGCTGCCCCGACAACGGCCCGCAGGGCCAGGCTCTGCTCCTCGTCCTCGCCCTGAAAGCCCAGTCGCGAAGGGGTGTCGATCAGAGTGAGCGTTGCCGTCTGTCCGGCGGCTTGCGCGAGCTGCTGCGCCATCTCGAACGCGACGAGCCCGCCGAACGACCAGCCGGCGAGGTGAACCGGACCGTTGCCCGCGACCGCAGCCGCGGAACGCAAATAACCGCTTGCGAGCGCCTCGAGAGTGTCCGGCACGGTCTCGCCGTCACGCAAACCCGGAGCCTGCAGCCCGTAGATGGGATAGCCGGGGGTCATGCGCGATGCGAGGTCGCGGTAACAGAAGACCGTGCCGCCGATAGGATGCACCAGCAGCAGCGGAACCCCCGTGCCGCCTTCCCTGAGCGGCACGAGCCCCGATGGCGGCTCGTGTTGTTGATGCTCCCGAATGAGGACTGCCAGGCGCTCGATCGTCCTGCACTCGAACTGCACCGCGAGCGGGACTTCGACCCCGAAACATTCCTGGTATTGCATGCCCAGCAGAAGGGTTCCGAGCGAATCGCCGCCGAGCTCGAAGAAGTCGTCGCGCACGCCGAATGTTTTCCCCGGAAGATGCTGCCGCCACAGGGCGGCGAGCCGCTCTTCAACGTCGTCGCACGGCGGCTGATGCTGCAGCGGTGCCACCGGGGCGGGAACCGGTTGCGCCGACGCTGGCGCGGCACCGCGCGCGGGCCGGCGTGCCGGGTCGAGGTCCGCCGCGATACGCCCGATCGCCGTGTCGGCGAGGCCGGCGACGCCCGTCAGCATTCCCCGCAGCGACTGGAAGACCCGATCTGCCTCGTCCGAAGGAATGCGGCCGTGATCGTAGTCGATCAGGATCCGGATCGGGCTGTCGTGCCCATATTCGAGCGCCATGATTCTCCACGGCACCGAAAATCCGGCGGAAAGATTGTCGCAGGCGATCGGCGCGCCGGCGAAATCGAACGTGTAGTCGTTGCGCACGTAGTTCACTGCGATGTCGTAAAGCCCCGCGCGATCGATGCGCCGCAGTTGCAGGAAGCGGCTGATGTGGTCGGTTGGGAATCTCTGGTGCTGAAGATCGCCGGAAAGATCGGCATCGAGCTTCGCCAGGGCGCTGCCCAGGCTCATATCAGGTGCGAATTGCGCGCGGTACGGCAGAACCTTCGAAAACAGCCCTACCGTGTGGCGGACCGCGGGGCTGCGGTTCGCTATCGCCACGCCGATGATCAGATCGGCACGCTGATAGAAACGGCTGAAGCAGGACCACACCAGCGCGAGAATGACCTTGAACGCGGTTGAGCTGTGCCGGGTAGCGAAAGCACGCAAGGCCGCGGACTGCGCTTGCGTGACCTCGCAGTCCAGGCGTGCCGGACGTCCGGAGCGCAGCCTTTCACTGCACTGGACATCGGCCGGCACTACCGCGTCCGGAAGCGCCGCGAAACGCTGTCTCCAGTACGCGTCGTCAACGCCATACTGGCTCGATGAAAGGTATTGGTCCTCAGCCTCTTTCGCCGCCCGGTACGGCAGCGCGCGGGCGCCGGCCGGTTCCTCGCCGCGCTCGAGCGCGGCGTATATTTCGGCGACCCGTCTGGCGACGAGCTGCCGACCGGTCGCATCGATGACGAGATGATGGTATTTCTGCAGCCAAAGGTAGCGACGCACGGCGACCCGTACCAGCGCAAATTCAAAAAGTGGAAAAGTCGAAGGCGTCAGCGCTCGCCAGAACGTCTGCTCGATCCAGTCGTCTGCGGCTCTTTGCGGATCGGCTTCTTTCGAGAAGTCGCGGATCGCGACGTCTGGAACGATGCCGCTTGCGGTTTCCTGGAATATGCCGTCGGTCTGCTGGAAGAATCGCAAACGCAGCGCGTCGGCTTCGTCCACCGTACGCCGCAGCGCCTCACGGAAACGGGGCGTATCGAGGTCGGCGCTGATCGTTATCGTCTGGCCGGTGTTGTAAATCGGCTTGCCGGGGTACAAAGCCTGGTCGAGCCAGATCGCGGTCTGCGGAACAGTCAGCGCGAACGCAGCTCCGGACTTTGCGGCCGGCGCAGAACGTGCATCGAGGGCCGAAAAATTCATGCGCTGATCGACGGCCTATAGAAAACCGTGCTCGGTCATCCAGGTGTCGTTGAAGCATTTGCTCAGATAGCTGGTCCCGGAGTCCGGGAAAATGACCAGTATCGTCTTCACGCCGCCGAGGGTCGAGGCGTATTTCAACGCACCCACCAAGGCGGCGCCGCTCGAAGTGCCGGCGAGTATGCCTTCCTCTTTCGCGAGGCGCCGGGTCATCGTGAGACTCTCGGCATCGTTGGTCCGAACGATGTCGTCGATGACGCGGAAGTCCACGGCTTTGACCAGATAGTCTTCCCCGATTCCTTCGACGTGATAGGTTTTGGGATCGGGAAGCACTCCGGATTTGAAGGCATCGTAAAACACCGATCCTTCGGGATCGACGCCGATGACCGTGATCTGCGGCTTCTTCTCTTTTAGGTAGCGGCCGACCCCGCTTATCGTGCCGCCCGTGCCGATGCCGGCGACCACGACGTCAAGGTCACCTTCGCATTGCTCCCAGATCTCGGGGCCCGTCATGCAATAGTGGGCCTCTATGTTGTCGGGATTGTTGTACTGGTCGGGATAAAACGCTTTGCGCTCCTCCGCTATGCGGCGAGCCACGCTGTAGTAGCTTTCGGGCGAAGCCGCCGGGACCGCGGTAGGCGCGACGACCACGTGCGCCCCGTACGCTTTCATCTTGTTGATCTTCTCCTGCGACATCTTGTCCGGAATCGTGATCGTGCAGCGGTAACCCTTGATCGCCGAGATCAGGCTCAACGCCGCTCCGGTGTTGCCCGAGGAATTTTCGACGACTTCGCTGCCTTTTTCGAGCAGTCCCCTCGACTCGGCGGCGTCGACGATGTATTTCACCATTCGGTCCTTGATGCTGCCGCCCGGATTCAGGAATTCGAGCTTGGCGTACATCTTGTGCGGCGAATTCGCCCCGATCCGATTCAACCTGACGATAGGGGTGTTGCCTATAAGGTCCAGGATCGACTTGGAGAATTTCACGAGTGTCCTCCGCTTTTACGCGATGTGCGCCGGTCTTCTGTCAGGCTCTGGGCCGCGGTGATTTCGACAGGGCGCTCAGGTAGGCGAGCTGGAATTTCTGCGGTGAGATCAATCTGCCGGTCAACGAAATAAATTTGTCCTGAAGCTCCGAATCTCGTGACATGTGGGCGAACAGTTCCTGCGCCCGGATTAATTCAGTCGCTGACCTGGGCATCAGGGAGTCGCCCATGATCGCCCTGGCGTGCGGCGCGAAAACTTCAGCAAAGCGCTTGCGATAGGCCTCGAGAGCCAGGGCCAGATGTCCGTTCGCGCCGAGCGAGGCAGCTGTGGAGTCGACGAGCATCTCGGCAGCGACCATTGCAAAGCCGCAGCCCACTCCCGCCATGGCATCGAGCGACAGCGCGGCGTCGCCGATAAACGCGATGTTCTTCCAGACAGGTTCGCGACTGATGTTCGGATAGTCGGCGTAGCCGAAGACCCGTGACGTGCAGCGCGCGCGGCTCAACGCGGGCACGTCCGGGAACTGCTCGTAAAATTCCAGGATCCTGGCGGCGAGATTGCCGTCGCTGCGCCAGCGCTTCGCGCGTTCTTTCGCGATTGCCACGCACAGAAGAGTGCGCCCGGCCGATAGCGGATAGACGAACGCCATCTCGGCGTGCGCGAGGAAAAACAGCGAACGGTTATCGACCGGCGGCTCGATCCCGTCGAAATAGGCGTAGTAGACGGCGCGCTCGTTGTCATACCTGTTTTCCTGATTTCCGACCAGCTTCGCAACGGTCGACTGCCTGCCGTCGGCGGCCACGAGCAGCGCGGCGTCGATCGAGCGGGGCGCGGCCTCGTCACCGTAATGAACGATATACCTGCCGTCGTCCTGCACGGCGACGCAGCGCACAGGACTGTCGAAACGCAGCGCGACCGCGGGATGGTCGAGCAGCTGCGCGCGAAGCAGCGGATCGAGGGTTTGGCGATCGATGTTGTAGGCATGCGCCTGCGCCGGATCATTGCTATACGGCCCGGCCGGGTTGATCCACCCTGCTTCGGTATGGAACGCGGCCTTGGTGGCGACCGCGCCGTGATCCTCGAGGATACGGTCGAGCTTGTATCGACGCAGGACGGGAAGCGCGACCGGCTGGATGAAGTGCGTGCACAGCACCTTGTAGCTTTCGATCGCCGGCTTTTTTTCCAGGACCGCGATTCTCAGCGGGTGCTCCGCATAGCACCGAGCGGCCATGCAGCCGGCGATCGAGGCACCTACTATCGCGACGTCAAAGCGTTCCATGGCTGGGACACCCTGATTGGCGCAGGCTAAAACGTCGGGTTCTGTAGCGCCTGGTTAAGCGATCGGGAAATTGGGGTGCGGGGCATCGTCGGTGACGAACAAGTTGAAATGCCCATCGAATCATGGCCTTCGAAATTCAAGCTGCGATGACCGACCACACCAGCATACGCCTGTGTAAATCGGTCGGGTGAAGCTAAAGTATAGCTATCCACTTTCTGTTCTGTTCGTTTATAGTTTCCGGCCGGGGAGTCGAAAATAATCGTTCATCGTTGGGTGCAGGTATCCACAACCAGCATCGCAGCATGGGGGATTTGACATGCCTACGACTACCGCCATCCCGGCGTCGCTCCACGGCGCACTGAACTTCCAGAAAAATATCGAATTTTGGGACGAGACGCTGCGGGAAGGGGCCGAGCGTTCCAGCATCTCTCCGACTCTCGACGACAAACTCGAGGTCGCGCAGGAGCTCTCGCGCACCGGCATCCGTACAATCGTCGTCGGAATATTTCCCGGCGTGGAGCAGAGCCTCGACCTGCTGAGCGGCCTGCTCGACCTCCAGGCGCGCGGCTCCTTGCATTCCGACATGCGCTTCATCGTGATCTCGCACGTCGGGGTCACCATGGGACAGACGATCGCGGAGCTCTACGGGCTCGAGCGCAGCCTCGCCAACGTATGGATCCTCGCCATACACAGCGCTTCGGACATGCAGATTAAGCATCTGTTTCCGGTCATCATGAAGAAGGACCCGGACTCTCGCCTCGATGCGGCGCAGTGGGAGCAGATGAGTGACCAAGAGCGGCGCCGGGAAAACCTGGCGTGGCTTGCGGACTTCCTGCCGACGCTGAGCCAGTATCGAGTGGGCGGCTTCGCCGTCGGCCTGCTCGACGCGTTTCGCGCCGACAAGAATCACCTGCGCGACGCCGTCGACGTCGTCAGACACGCGAACATCCGGCACATCCGGCTGGTCGATACCGCCGGGACTTGCATCCCTCAGCAGGTCGACACCTACGTCGGGGAGCTCATCAGAGAGTTTCCCGAAGTCGATTTCTACGGGCATTTCCACGACGACTTCGGCATGGCCACCGCGAACGCCATGCTGGGCCTCGGCCTCGGATTGAAAGGCGTCGACGTCTCGGTGGGCGGATTTGCGAACAGGGCGGGGCACCCGGCGCTGGCGGAGGTCGTGATGGCTTTGCATTCACTCTACGGCGTCGAGCTGCCAGGATTCGACTACGGCAACCTGTGCAATCTGAGCCGGCTGGTGGAGCATCTTTACGGGCTGATGGAATGTCCGACGCAGTCGATCACCGGTGTGGTGACGCACAGCATACTGAGCGGCATACGCACCGAGCTACTCAAGAAGGCGCCGCAGATCTTCGATATCATCGATCCCGAATTCGTGGGCGCCCGGCTCACCAAGTCATTCGGCGTCAGGAGCGGTCGCGACGGCGTCCTGCGCTTTCTGAAAGGTCACGAATCCACGTTCGGCAGCCGGATGCGGGTCGATTCGGAAAGCGCCGACCGGGTCTTCGATTGCCTGCAGAAGGCATGGGAAGAGCGCAGCGTGGCGACCACCCGGGAGATGCGCGAGCTCATCGCCCGCCACCACAAGCTGCTGACGAGCATGTCTTTCACCGAAGACGAGATGCTGGAGCTCGTCCGGAAGAACTTCCTCGTCGAGGAGAAACTGGAGGCGGCCAATGCGAGCTGAGCTGACCTTCAAAGGCGGGCTGTTCAGTGGCGTGCGCGATGCACTCGCCGCGCCGCAACTCGACGAGGCGATTTCGCCTTGGTTCGAGCACGCCGTGGACGAAACCCTGAGGGACGAGATGACCTCCGCGTTCGATCACGGAAGTCGCGACGCCGAACTGGATTTGCAACGCGCGGCCTACCTGATCATCTGCAGCCGCCTCGCGGTCCCGTGGCAACCCCCGGCGAGTAACGCACACCATCCGCTGTTCACCCGGATTCTCTATCGGTTCGAGTGCGGTTGGCGCAAGCACGCGATAAAACGCCATCGCGACGTCCTGAGCAAGCTGCCGTCGATCGACGAGTTTCCGGACTGGATGGTGCGGGTGGTGCAGAGTCACGCGTCGAACGTGGGGCATCCTCTGTTCTCTTTTCTGAAGCACAAGGCCGCTTACGCGCAGCTCAGGGAGTTCCTCTATCAGGAGACGCCGTTCGATATCCTGTTCGGGGACATCCTCGCTCTGATGCTGCCGGGCATCTACGATGCCCCCAAACGCGAGCTGCTCAGCAATTTCTGGGACGAAATGGGTCGAGGCAACCTGGCGCTCATGCATCGCAACCTGCGGCTGGACATGATGGCCTCACTCGACATGCTGCCCGACTCGCATATCGCGGAGCTGGAGAATTTCTGCGTGCAGGAGCTCGCATTGGCCAATCACTATCTGCTTACCGCGGTCCACCGCAATCGGCTCGCGGAACTGATCGGAGCGCTGCTGGCGACTGAGACGATGGTGCCGGGCCGGTTGCAGTGCCAGATCGACGGCTGGCGCCGAGTGGGTCTCGCCGACGAGTCGATGACGTATCTTCTCGAACACACCGTCGTCGATATCGGCCACGCCGACGGCTGGATGAACGGCGTCGTCAAGCCGGTCCTCGCCGCCACGCCCCAGGTACTCCCCGATATCGTTCTCGGCGTGCTCAGGCGGCTGGAGCTGGCCGGCGACATCTGCGACGTGATGCACAGTTCCTTCAGCGCCGGGGAGGTCGAGGAACGGGCGGCGCTCGCCTTGAATTGACGGGACCTTTTCCGCGACCCGCATGATGCGGCACATGGGCGCTATTACGAGCAGCGCGTCGGCGGCAACGCCGGCGCGGCTCGCCATCGCGGACGATCACCGGAAGCTGAGCTACGCGCAGCTGGAGCAACTGAGCGTGTCGTTCGCGGGCCGCCTGATGTCCATGGGCGTGGTGAAAGGGGACCGGGTCGTCGTACTCGCACACAAGAGCGCAGCGTCTGTCGCTGCGATTTTCGGCGTGCTGAAGGCCGGCGCCGCCTACGTTCCCGTGGATTGCGCGCTGCCGGCGGCGCGGCTGCGCTACCTCATCGACGATATCGCGCCCCGATGCGTCGTTGCCGACGCCGGCACGCAATCCCTCGCGCAATCGCTCGGGTTCGAAGCCGACCGGACCCTGCGTTGCGACATCGACCTTGCGCCCATTGCCGACGCCGACACCCGGCGGCTCGTCGAAGGGGCGCTGCCCGCCCCGAGTGAAACGGACGCGGCCTATTGCATTTACACGTCGGGGTCCACCGGGCGTCCCAAGGGCGTGGTCATTTCACACGGCAGCGTCATGAGTTTTTTCGACGCTGCCCAACCCCATATGCAGGTGGACAGCGACAGTCGCTGCCTCAACACGTCTCCCCTGCATTTCGATGTTTCCCTGATCGATCTGTTCTATCCACTTTCCCGCGGCGCGGAGGTTCATCTTTTTTCCGGGCCGCCGCTCGCTAACCGGTATCTCGGCTTGATCGAACAGGCGGGAATAACCCACTTCGCCGCGGTCGGACCGACGCTGGCGCTCATGACGCAGGGCACTTTGTTTCCGAAGTCCCGTTTCGAGTATCTCGAGCGCATCATGACCGGCGCGGAAAAGCTGAACGTCGCGATGATCCAGCGATGGCTGGCTGCAGTGCCCGGCGTCGTGATCCTGAACGGCTACGGCCCCACCGAAGCGACCTGTGTCTGCACTTCCTACGCCATAGACACGCCCGAAGCCGCGCGCACCGCGCTGTACCCCATTGGCAAGCCGTGGAACGGCGTGCAGGTTTTGCTGCTGGGGGACGACGGTGCGACGATCGAGCAGCCGAATGAGCCCGGTGAGCTGCTCATCGGAGGCGCGCAGCTGATGACAGGTTACTGGAACAGATCCGAGGAGACATCGCGCAGCCTCGTACATCGTGACGGCATCCGCTATTACAGGTCCGGGGACATCTGCGAGTGGCTGGACAGCGGCGACCTGTTTTTCATAGGACGGCGGGACGACGAAATCAAGCTCTCCGGGTACCGCATCAACCTGAACGAGATTTATCGCGTCATCTACGAGGTCGGCGGCTTCGCCGAAGCGCTGGTCTCCCCGCTGCAGGATGCGAAAGGAAGCCGCAAACTGGTCATCGGCGTGGTGCCGCGGACTGCGATCGCGCCGGCCGAGATTGCTGAAGAGCTGCTGGGGCGAATGCGCGGCGTGCTGCCGGAATATATGGTCCCGTCGCATTGCTTTCTCTTGCGCGAATTGCCCAAGCTTTCATCCGGTAAGACCGACGTTCAGTCGCTGGTGCAGCGCTTCGCGGCTGCGATCGATGCCGCGCCGGCGCCGTGGTACGTGGAGAACGACGAAGCAGTGCTGCACCCGGGCCTTGCGCTCGCAAGCCGCACGTCCGGGCAAACCGCGTGATGCGCTTGCCGGCGCCGGTCTTCCACAAATATCAGGCGCTGGGCAACGACTATATCGTTCTCGATCCGCGTGATTGCAAGCTCGAGGTCTCGCCGCCGCTCGTGCGGCGTCTGTGCGATCGCCACTTCGGCGTGGGCGCGGATGGGGTCCTGTTCGGACCCACGAGTGAAATGGAGCCGTTCGGAGTGGTCATCTATAACGCCGATGGCTCCACTGCGGAAAAAAGCGGGAATGGCCTGCGCATCTTTGCCCGCTATCTGCACGACCACGGGTATTTCGCCCAACCGGACTTTCGCCTTCAGGTGGGAACGCAAGTCGTAGCAGGAATGCGCTTGAGCGGCGGCTCGCTCATCCGGCTGGACATGGGCGTTGCGCAATTTGCAACTTCCGCGATTCCGGTGTCGACGACCGAACCGGAGCTGCTCGATTCGGCTGTCGAGCTCCCCGAAGGCACGACGCTGCGGATCAGTTGCGTAAGTATGGGAAATCCGCATTGCGTGGTGATGGATCCGGGATTTTCGACGGCCGAGGTCATGCGGCTGGGCGCGTTACTGGAGACTCATCCGCTCTTCCCTGCGAGGACAAACGTGCAGTTTCTCGTCGTCAGGGACAGGCGCCACATCGGCATCCGGATATGGGAGCGCGGCTCCGGATATACCCTGTCGTCCGGAAGCAGCAGTTGCGCGGCCGCGGCAGTGGCGAGGCGCCTCGGCCTGGTGGACGCCACGTTGACCGTGGAGATGGAAGGCGGCGCGATCGAGGTGACCTTCCAGCCGAACGGGGCCGTATTGATGACTGGAGAGGTTGCGCACGTAGCGACGGGCAGACTTGCGCCGGATTTCATGGCTACGAGCGCACGGGACGGAGCGTCCGGTGTCTGAAGCCGCGAAAAGCGGCGCTGACGCGGTTTCGGCGCTCGAGGCGACCCCCGAGCAGCTGAGGACCTTGCTGAGTGAAATGTTCTGGGAGCTGCGGCCGGAGCTTAAGGGCAAGCGTGATCTTTCGTCCTGCGAAAGCCTGGTCGGCGCGCTCGGCCTCAAATCGCTGGACCTGGTCACGCTCTCGCTCATGCTTTGTGACCGCTTCGGTTTCGACTTCGGGACCGTCCTGGAGGACGTCGACGCGCTCGACAAGCTGGATTCCCTCGTCGAGCTCGTACTGCGCAAGCGACGAAGTGATCAGGATTGAAGACTCGGTGAAGCGCTTGGAGGCGGGTTCCAGACCATGACGCCGAGACGGCCCTTGCTGTCGGGCATCTCCTACAGCCTGGGAGAGGTCCATTCTCTGGATATGTTGCGAGAGACCGAAGGTGTCGGCGCAGAGGTCCTCACCTCTCTTCGCGCGCGCGGCCTCGCGCACTTCTGCGATGATCCGCGAGACGCGCACCACCTGTGCATGGAAAGCGTGGTCGAGACGCTGCGCAAGACAGGGCGTGCCGCCGCCTCGATCGACGCGATCGTGGTCGCGAATTCCTACGCCGAATGGAGCCTGCCCGAGGAGACCGCACTTCTGTCCGCGTTGCATGCGGCCGGTTTTCTGAGGGTTCCGATCGTCGGCGTCAACTTTCAGGGCTGCAGCGCGGGCAATACGGCGCTGAAGATCGCCGGTGGCCTCGTCGCGCCCCCATCCGACACAAAGCACGTATTGGTGATCGTTTTCGGCAAGCGAAAAAAAACAACAAGCCGGTTGACGCCGGACGCGAACATTCTCTTCAGCGACGGTGCGGTGTCATGCCTCGTATCCTCCGAGGGCGGCACGTTCGAAATGCTTGCCGCGCGGACCATGACGAACACCGGCCTGGCTGCGACACAGTGGGGGCCCGGGAATTTTCTCAAGTGCTTCCAGGCCGGAACGGAGGAAATACGCGCGATTACCAGGGATGTGTACCGCGACGCCGGGATTACGGCCAACGACGTGCGGATGCTGTTCGGCACGAACGGAAGCTCGGTGTATCTGAACGTGATCGGCGCAATGGCCGGCATACCCATGAGCAGGGTGTATCAGGCCGATATGGCGAAGTTCGGCCACCTGCACGCGTGCGACAACCTGATCGGGCTCGAGAACTTCGGACGAGAGCATCCCCCGGTTGCGGGGGAGCACTACCTGCTGGTGTCGTGGACGCCGCATGTCTTCGGCGCCTCTGTGCTCAGGTGCGCCGCCTAGAGCGACGGCCCGACTGCTCACTTCTTCGGCTTGGCAATGGCCTTTTGTGCTGTAGGCCAGATGAGCGCCTGGGCGACGATGACGTTCGTGTTGTTGAACGTAACGGCGGGCGCCCCGTACAGCAGGTAGCCCAGGGCCAGCGTGTCGCTCACCCTGCGGCAAAACGCGGCGTCGTCGGGGCCCGTGAGGACCCGGTAGACCGGCAGGCCATCGGGCGGGGTGCTCGCGGAGGATTTGCTATCGCTCATCGGCGTGAGGCCATCTGCTCTGCTTTCCATTATAGGGTTTTCAGAAACTGGTGTGTGATGCATGCGCCGCGTCGGCCGCGGAAATCGCTTTCTGTTGTTCGCTGCTCTCAGCCGGCTTCAGCACGAAATCGTACGCTGCGGTGTAGAACGGCGCGTCGACTCCGACGTGCGCGGCTTCAGCTTCCGAATCGCTGCGCTTGAACTCGACGACGAGCGAATCCTTGACCGCGAACACGACGTCGGACTCGAGGTAGGGGTCCCCCTGCACGAACAGGTGCGTCACGACCGTCTCGTAACCGGGCGCGGAGACCATGAAGTGCAGGTGCGCCGGACGCATGGCGTGGCGCCCCATGCGGTCGAGGATCGCGCCGACCGGCCCGTCGGTCGGGACGGGATACGCGGTCGGCTTGATCGTGCGAAACCGGAAGAGGCCTTCTTCGTCGGTGCGCAATCGCGCTCGCAGTTGCCTGCCGCCGGTATCGGCCAGTTGCACGTCGTACCAGCCTTCCGAATTCGATTGCCACAGGTCGAGCACCGCGCCGGCGATCGGCTTGCCGTCCGTCGAGCGCACGCTGCCGGTGACATAAGTCGGCTCGCCTTCCCACCCTGCCGCCATGTCGCCGCCGTTCTGGATTTCGGGCGCGCCGTGCACGTAGAAAGGCCCGAGCACGGTGTTCTCGGTCGCAGCGCCGGGCCTGCGATGATTGATCGCATCGACGAGCATCGAGACACCGAGCACGTCGGAGAGCAGGATGTACTCTTGGCGTTTGTCGTCGCATTTCTGACCCGTCGCCGTCAGGAACCTGATCGCCTCGAACCACTCGGCTTCGGTCAGCTCGACCTCGCGCAAGAAAGCGTGGAGGTGTTGGATGAGGCTCTCCATGACCTTCCTGAAGCGCGGGTCGGCGGTGTTCTGGAGGCGCGCGAGCACGACGTCGGTGAGGTTCGCTTCGGTGATGTTGCGCATGGTCGTCTCCGTGTCCGAAACAGAAGCCTTCACACCTTCCCGAGCGCTTCCAATATCCGCTGAGGCGTCGCCGGCTGCGCGCTCACGCGCGCGCCGAAAGGACGCAGCGCATCGTTGATCGCGTTCATCACCGCGCCGGGCGCGCCGGCGGTGCCCGCCTCGCCCGCGCCTTTCGCGCCGAGCTCCGAGGTCGCGGTCGGCGTGACCACGTGACCGATGACGATGTCGGGCATCTCGGCCGCCATCGGCACGAGGTAATCCGCCATGTTGCCGTTCATGAGCTGCCCTTCATCGCTGTAGACGCACTCTTCGAAAAGCGCCGCGCCGATCCCCTGCACCACGCCGCCGCGGATCTGCTCGTCGACGAGCAACGGGTTGATGATCGTTCCGCAATCCTCTACGCACCAGTGCTTGAGCAGCTTCACGAAACCGGTATCGGCGTCGACTTCGACGAGCGACGCCTGGAAGCCGTTGGTGAATGCGAAGCCGTAGCTGCGCGGTGTGTAGTGGCGCGTCACCATCAGCTCGGACTGGAATTCCATGGGGAGGGTATCGGGGCGAAAGTAGGCGACGCGGCCGAGCTCGGACAAGCTCAGCTTCACCTCTGCGGTGCGCATGTCGACGATGCTGCCTTCGCTCACGTCGAGCATCTCGCCGCCGGACTTGAGGATCGCCGCTGCCACCTCGAGGATGTTCGCGCGCAATGCCTTGCCCGCCTGCAGCACCGCCTCGCCGCCGATCCCCGCGCCGCGCGACGCCCACGTGCCTCCGCCATAAGGCGTGAGCGCAGTATCGCCGGTGACGATGCGCACCTGGTCGATCGCGACGCCGACCGCGTCCGCGACGATCTGCGCGAAGATGCCTTCGGTCCCCTGCCCCTGCTCGGTGACGCTGACCATGCACGTCACCATCCCGGTGGGCTCGAGGCGCAGGGTCGCGCCGTCCTGCGACGAGATGCGCGCGCCGCCGACGCCGTAGAAAGCCGGCGAAGGATTGGTGACTTCGATCATCGCCGCGATCCCGATGCCGCGATACACACCGTGCTTTCGCAGCTCGGCCTGCTCGGCGCGCAGCCGCTCGTAATCCATCAGCGCGAGCAGCTTGTCCAGCGCCTGGTGGTGCGAGAGCTTCTCGAATTTCATGCCTGACGCCGACGTATACGGGTAGGCATCGTCGGGAATCAAATTGCGGCGGCGGAATTCCGCTGGGTCGATGCCCAGCTTTTCGGCCGCAAGATCGACGATGCCCTCCGTCACCGCGACCGCGATCGGATGGCCGACCGCGCGATACTGGCACGTCACGTTCTTGTTCGTGAACACGACGTTGAGCCGCGCACGATAATGCTTGTGCTTGTACGGGCCTCCGGTGAGGTTCACCACCTGGTTGCCTTCGATGCCGCTCGTTCGCGGGTACACCGAATACGGGCCGATCGCGGTGAGGTCGTCGAGATCGAACGCGAGGATTTCGCCGTCCCTGGTGCAGGCGAGGCGCAGCCTGACCTTGTGCTCGCGCGCGTGAATGTCGGTCACGAAAGACTCGAGCCGGTCGGCGACGAACTTGACCGGGCGGCGCAGCATCACCGCCAGCGCGGCGGTCGCCATCTCGTCGGGATAGACGTGCACCTTGATGCCGTACGAGCCGCCGACGTCTTTCGCGATCACTCGGACGTTGGCTTCGGGGATGTTGAGATGCCGCGACAGGATGTCCTGCATCATGTGCGGGGCCTGAGTCGAGTGATACGCGACCAGGGTTTGCTCCGCCGGGTTGTAGTCGGCGAGGATCGAGCGCCCTTCGAGCGTGACGCCGGTGTGGCGTCCGATGTCGAACGTTTCCTCGACCACGAGATCGGCTTTCGCAAACATCGCGTCGACTTCACCGGTGTCGAGCTCGCGCTTGAAGCAGAGGTTGTCTTCGAGCTCCGGGTGGATCACGACGCCGCCCGCGAGCGAGTCCTCCATGTCGACCACGACCGGCAGGGTTTCCCACTCGGCGTCGATGTGCTCGGCGGCGTCCTCGGCCTGCGCGCGGGTCTCCGCGACGACCGCGGCGACCGCTTCGCCCGCCCAGCACGCCCGCTCGATCGCGATCGCGTGCTGCGGCGGGGACTTGATCCCTTTCAGATGGCCGAGCACGGCGACCCACGGCGTGCAGTATTCGGCGAGAGCCTTGCCGTCGACGACCGCGATGACGCCGGGCATCGCCCGCGCGAGGCTGAAATCGAGCCTGGTGATCCGCGCGTGCGCGTGCGGGCTGCGAAAAAAAACCACGTGCGCGAGGCGCGGCAGGCGCAGGTCGTCGACGAAGACGCCGCGCCCCTGGAGCAGGCGCCTGGCGTTGGGCCGCGGCACGCTCCGGCCGATGTAGGCGGTGTGATTGCCGATGGTTTTGTCGGTGCTCATCTACTCGCCTTCAGGGCTTTCATCATGTAGCCGCTCGAACCAATTTCAAAA
>JAQGNC010000402.1 GCA_028292065.1 Betaproteobacteria bacterium | reverse complement strand
ATGCGTCGTGGGAGTGGGACCTGCCGACCGGGCCTGCGATCGTCAGCGCTTTCGGCGCCGCGACCGCGCTGATCGCGCTCGGCTTCGCATTGAGGCGGCTGTCGTTGCGCACGCTCGGCAAGTTGATGCTCGCAGCGCTGGCCGCGATCGGCGTGCTGCTCGTCGCGTTCCCGAAAATGGACCAGCCCTGGCTCGATGCGGCCGAGAGGATGGCGCCGGCCGTGCAGACCGTATTCCTCAGCGAATTCGAGCGCGGCACGCGCGCCGAAGCGCTGGAATCGATCGAGCGCGCGCGCGCCGAGCTCGCGAGGCTGCACGAGGTGGAGCAGGACGTGCGCTGGGGCAGGACCGAAATGGAGCCCGAGAAGCTCGAGCGCCTGCGCCAGTATCTCGCGGGCCGCAGCGAAATCTCGGCGGGCGAGCAGCTCGTGCTCAGGCATCTGCGAGATCTGGCGAGAGAGCGGCAGCGCCTGATGCTGGGACTGCCGCTGGTGCTGCTGGGAGCAGGGGGCGTGTATCTGCTCTCGAGAAGACGCGCGGCAGACGTGCGCGATAATGCGGTCGAGGAATCATGACGGGACAGGGCAGACACTGATGACGATGAAACGCATGGTGGTCGAGATCGGGATGGGCACCGACATACGCGGCGCGGATTACACCAAGGCCGCGGTGCGGGCACTGCGCGATGCGCTGTGGCACAACTCGCTCAACGTTGCCGACGCGCTCGGGATGCCGACCGACTCGATGGTGGTGGAGGTGCTGATCGGCGTCCCGAAGCCCGAGCTCGTGAACACGGACGAAGTGCTCGCGGTGCTGCCGCACGGCACCGGAACCGTGAAGGTCGTCGAAGGGGGGCTCGAGATATTCAACGATGCGGGCACGGGCTTGACGGTCATCGCGAACGCCGCGGCGATCGTGCGGCTCGAGGTGGCGGGGGAATGAACATGATCAAAACCCGTTTCCCCTCACCCCATCCCGGCCCCTCGCCGCTACGCGGCTCTCCCCACTACCGTGGGGCGAGGGGGACCTGTTCCGCCCAGCGTTGCTGGAGGCCGCGCGCATGACGCTCAAACGCGTGATCCTCGAGATGGGCAGCGGCAACGACCTGCACGGCGCGGACTATACGAAGGCTGCGCTGCGGGCGGTTCAGGACGCGTTGCATCACTCGTCGCTGAGCATGATCCGCTCGCTCGGGCTGGACTCGAAAGCGATGCAGGTCGAAGTCACCATCGGCGTGCAGAAACCCGAAGCGGTCAACGCCGATGCGGTGAAAGCGAGCCTGCCGCACGGCGAGGTGACGGTAAAGGTGGTGAAAGGCGGGCTCGACGTGCCGGCTGAAGACGGTCACGACCTCGCGGTCATCGCGAGCGCGGCCGTGGCCGTCAGGTTCGAGCTGCCGTAAAGGCTGTCATTGCGAGGAACGCGGTGACGAAGCAATCGCGAGGCGCTCGCAACCGCTTTGCACGTGCGCCACGAGATCGCCGCGTCGCGCTGCCGCGGCTCCTCGCGATGACACCCGGGGGTGTGTCATTGCGAGGAACGCGGTGACGAAGCAATCGCGAGGCGCTCGCAACACTTTGTTCGGCGCCACGAGATGGCCGCGGCTCCTCGACGACGGCGTTAGAACGTCACCTGCTCGCCGGGGTTCATGGTGATGACCGCGGTGGAGCTCGAGCCTAGCGCTTTCTTGTATTCCTCCGGGGTGCCGCGCAGCTGCGGAATCGTTCCGTAGTGCACCGGGATCGCGGACTTCGGTTTCAGCCACTCGTTCGTCGCGTACGCCGCGTCCTTCGGATCCATCACGAAGTGCCCGCCGATCGGGATGAGGATCAGGTCGGGCTTGTAGAGACGGCCGATCAGCGCCATGTCGCCGAAGAGGCCGGTGTCGCCCATGTGGTAGATCCTGAATCCGTTCTCGAGCTCGATGATGAAGCCCACCGGCTCGCCGCCGACGTGCGTTTCGGGCTTTCCCTGTGCGTTCGGGAGCACGAGCTCGGAGCTGTGCTCCGCGTGGACCATGGTGATGCGGATGTTCACGTTCGGAAAAGGCGTGATCGTTCCGCCTTTGTTCATGCGCGGCGCGAGCTCGGGACTGAGCACGCCGAGCGTCTGCAGCGACTGGTTCATGCCGGCCGGGCCCCACATCGGGACGTTGTGTTTCTTCGCGAGCGCCGGTGCGTCGCCGAGGTGATCCCCATGCCCGTGGGTGACGAGGATGAGGTCGATCTTGCCGATCGCGTCGAGGTTCTTGTAGCCCTCGGGCGTCTTGGGATTGGTCGTGAGCCACGGGTCGAGCATGATCACCTTGCCGCTCGGCGTGGTGATGCGCATCGCCGACTGGCCGAGCCACAGCAGCTCGGTTTTTCCCTGCTGGGCGGCCGATGCCGCCGGGACCGACAGAACCGCAAGGACCAACGCGACAACACTGAAAAAGCGCGACGAACGCATGGCGGTCTCTCCTTAATGTGGTTTGGATGAAAGCGGGCTGTGCGAAGAATATCGCATCGCCGGCGGCGCCTGCTACGCCGTGTCGCCGACCGTTCGCGCAGCCTGCCGCTCGTCCCGTGCGAGCCGGTCTTGCCTGCGGCCGAGCCAGTAGCCGTTGACGAGCCACACCACGCCGAGCGCCGCCCCGGCGATCGCGATCTCGGAAATCCCCAGGCCGAGACCCGTCAATGCGACGTAAGACCATGCGCCGACCTGGTCTCCGGCGCGGTAGACGACGGTGTCGATGAAGCTCTTGGTCTTGTAGCGGTCTTCGCGCGGGACGACGGTGTAGAGCACCTCGCGCATCGGCCGCGCGATGCCGTAATCGCCCGAGCGGCGGACCACCTGCACGATCATCAGCGCCGCCGCGGTCGGCACGAGCGCGAGGGTGCCGAAACCGATGATCGTGATGAGCGGCAGCAAGGCGAGCGCGACCGCGACGCCGAGCACTCGCGCAAGTCGCGCCGTCAGGAAAAGCTGGATGGCCAGGGTCGCGACGTTCACCGCCAGGTCGATCGAGGCGAAGAACGCGGTTTGCGCGCCGCGGTCGGCGAAGTTGCGGCTGACGATGTTCGCCTGCTGGAAGTAGATGAAGGTCGAGGTCACCGCGAAGAGCAGCATGAACAGGACGATATTCGCGAGATAACCGGACCTGAACGCGTGTGTGATTCCCGACAGCACGCCGCCGCCGATCGGCGTCTCGCGGTCGCGCTCAAAGGGTCTCGCATTGAGCGCGTCCGACAGGCGCGAGAGGTGCCGCACGCAAAGCACCGCGACTTCGAGCAGGAGCGCGGCGAATACCAGCAGCGCTTCGATCGGAATGTGCTTCGCGAGCCCCGCGGTCACTGCCGAGCCGGTGATCGCGCCGATCGTCGCGCCCGCCGCGATGAAGCCAAAGAGGCGCTTGCCGTCTTCGGAGTTGAAGGTGTCGACGATCAGCGCCCAGAAGATCGACACGACGAAAAGGTTGAAGACCGAGATCCAGATGAAAAACGCGCGTCCGAGCCACACCATCCCGGACGGATCGGCGAAACGGAACGCCGCGGCGAAAAGCAGTATCGACACCGCAAAAAAGCGGTAGGTGATCGGGATGAAGCGGCTGCGCGGGAGCGATTTGACCAGCGCGCCGAAAGGCACGTTGAGCAGCAGCATGCAGATGAGCGTGCCCATGAAGAGCCATTGCAGGTTCTTGACACCTCCCGCCACCCCCATCTGGTCGCGGATCGGGCGCATCACGTAATACGACGACAGCAGCGTGAAGATGTAGCCCCACGACCAGAGCAGCGCGGGAAGCTCGCGCGGCCGCACGTCGACCATGCGCGCGAGCACCCGATACACGACCCCGTTTCCGGTCTTGTCCGCGGTTCGCGAGTCCCCGCTGTCTACGCTCATCGCGCCGGGGCGAGCCGCTGGCGCAGCTCCTCGACCGGCGTCGGCCTGCCGAAGATCGCAGTGCCGGGTGCGAAATCCATCGCTCGCGCGAGAGGCACGACGACGGGCTCGAAACCCGCGTCGCGAACGAGCCGGGACGCGGTTTTCACTGCCTGCGCATCGTCGCCCGCCATCGGCATTCCGATCGACGGCGTGCCGGGATTCGAAAGCCGTCTCAAGTCGCCGGCGCCGACCGGATTGAATGCGCGTACGTAGCGCACGCCCGGAAGGTACTTGAGTGAGGTCTTGCCGATGCCGTTGGCCATCGCTTCCTCGGCCACCGGACCATCGCGGCGTGCGACCGGGTTGCTCGCGTCGATCAGCACTTTTCCCGACAGCGCCTGCGCGTTGTCGCGCCCGATCTCGGGCAGCGCGCTGTA
The DNA here is from genome assembly GCA_028292065.1 of Betaproteobacteria bacterium. Lineage (GTDB taxonomy): Bacteria > Pseudomonadota > Gammaproteobacteria > Burkholderiales > SG8-41 > JAQGMV01. Next base: position 472 of record JAQGNC010000402.1, on the reverse strand, counting down.
CGGCACCGCGAGGAAGATCACGTCGCCGAACGCCGCCGCTTCCGCCACGGTGCCCGCGTGTGCGCGGGGCCCGAGCTTTGCGGCCATGTCCTTGAGCGTCTCCGGGTGGCGCGAAGAGAACATCACCTCGTGTCCCGCCTTGACCCAGAGCTCCCCGACGGCGGCACCGACATTGCCCGAGCCGATGATGCCGATCTTCAGGGGTGCGGCTGTGGGTTTACCCTGGGCGAACGCCGAAGGCGAGTGCTGCGCGAGCAACGGCGCGCACAGGAGCGAGGTCACGCTGAATCGAAGGAACCGGCGACGGGCTGCTGGACGATCGGAAGGCATGCGGCGCTCCTGGGTCGAGGTTCGGGACGAGGTGGACTTCGCCATTATCGACGAAATGGATAGCGGGATTGTCTCGAATGGGCCGGGGAGGAGGGGGGCAGGCCCGGCCGAGCGCCTCGGGATTGCTTCGTCGCGCTAACCC
>JAQGNC010000681.1 GCA_028292065.1 Betaproteobacteria bacterium | reverse complement strand
CCCCCGGCCCCATCAAGAATTTCACGCCCCAAACCAGGAGCGCGTCCACGATCCAGAGGAATATGGCCATCACCAGGACGAAAGCCAGCACCATGCCGGTGGTCTGTACTGTTTCTTTGCGCGACGGCCAGACGACCTTTTTGGTTTCGGCAACGGATTCCTGGGCGAACACGAAAAACTCGCGACCCGGCGCAGTCGTCCATGCAACGAGCGCCGCTGCCACCAGGCCCGCCAGCACCGAAGCAACGCGCAGAATCAGGGCGCCATCCTTCAGCAAATAAAAACCGGCGATGCCTGCGACAACCAGTAGTACCGCCAGGACCAGCTTGATCTTGTCTGCCATCTAGGAACCTTATTCAGCCACCTTCTAAACGCCAACCCGCAACCTTGGTTTTTAATAAATCCCGGTTGCGGGTTGTCGGGTGGCAGGCCAGGAGGGTCTCGAACCCCCAACCTTCGGTTTTGGAGACCGACGCTCTGCCAATTGAGCTACTGGCCTTCCGATTCGGTGGGACGTTACCTACGCCCCGGCTTCAAACTATCTTCTATTCCAGTATTTTGGCGACGACGCCGGCGCCCACGGTACGGCCGCCCTCGCGAATGGCAAAGCGCAAGCCCTCTTCCATCGCAATGGGCTGAATCAACTGCACCGTGATCCCGATGTTATCCCCCGGCATCACCATCTCCGTGCCCGCCGGCAACTCCACCGCACCGGTCACGTCCGTGGTGCGGAAGTAAAACTGCGGCCGATACCCATTGAAGAACGGCGTGTGACGCCCGCCCTCTTCTTTCGAAAGCACGTAGACTTCCGCAGCAAACTTGGTGTGCGGGGTGATCGAGCCGGGCTTGGCCAGCACCTGGCCGCGTTCGACTTCTTCGCGCTTGGTCCCGCGCAGCAGCACCCCCACGTTGTCCCCCGCCTGCCCCTGGTCGAGCAGCTTCCTGAACATTTCAATCCCGGTGCACACGGTCTTGACGGTGGGCTTCAGGCCCACGATCTCGAGTTCATCGCCCACTTTGACGATGCCGCGCTCCACGCGCCCCGTCACTACGGTGCCGCGCCCGGAGATGGAGAACACATCTTCCACCGGCAGCAGGAACGGGCCATCCAGGGCGCGCTTGGGCTGGGGAATGTAGGTGTCGAGGGCGTCGGCCAGCTTGAAGATCGCCACTTCGCCCAGTTCGCCCTTGTCGCCTTCGAGCGCCTTCAGCGCGCTGCCGATGATGATCGGGGTCTTGTCACCGGGAAATTCGTACTTGGAGAGCAGTTCGCGCACTTCCATTTCCACGAGTTCGAGCAGTTCCTTGTCGTCGACCATGTCCGCCTTGTTCATGAACACGACGATGTAGGGCACGCCCACCTGGCGGGCGAGCAGGATGTGCTCGCGCGTCTGCGGCATCGGACCGTCCGCGGCGGAGACCACCAGGATCGCGCCATCCATCTGCGCCGCCCCCGTGATCATGTTCTTCACGTAGTCGGCATGTCCCGGGCAGTCGACGTGCGCGTAGTGGCGCTTGGCCGTCTCGTATTCCACGTGCGCCGTGTTGATCGTGATGCCGCGTGCCTTTTCTTCCGGCGCCGCATCAATCTGGTCGTATGCCTTGGCTTCGCCGCCGAACTTCTTCGACAGCACTGTCGCAATCGCTGCGGTCAGCGTGGTCTTGCCATGGTCAACGTGACCAATCGTGCCCACATTCACGTGCGGTTTGGTCCGCTCAAATTTGCTCTTTGCCATCTTAGGACTCCTAACGATTTGATGAGAATGCTCAGGCACGCGCCCGACCGTCTTTCTGAGATACTGAATCCTGAACCAAAACCTGGTGCTCTTGACGTGGATTGAACTCGTGGCCTCTCCCTTACCAAGGGAGTGCTCTACCACTGAGCTACATGGGCAAACTCGCCGGGACGCCTTCCACCTAACCTGACGTCCCGCCTTCAAGCCATCTTAAAACCATCGCCAAGCGAATTCCTGGAGCGGGTGAAGGGAATCGAACCCTCGTCGTAAGCTTGGAAGGCTTCTGCTCTACCATTGAGCTACACCCGCCTGTTCTGGTCGCCTGCCTGTCGGCCTCTCGGCTAATGCCTACACTTTCGCCGCGGTTCCGACACCCGGACGCCCGCAAATTGATGGTGGAGGGGGAAGGATTCGAACCTTCGAAGGCTGAGCCAACAGATTTACAGTCTGCCCCCTTTGACCGCTCGGGAACCCCTCCGAACGAAACCGGGCATTATCGGGAAATTTCGGTTTCCTGTCAAACAACTTACGAGCAATGGCACGAGTCATGCTGATGCGCCGCGTAACGTTGTCGGCGCCACGCATGCAAGACGGCCCTGTGAAGGGCGCGATCGGAACATTTGCGGGGGGCCTTGCCGGTTCGGTCAGACCCGCAAGGATACCACTGATTGCCTACCCAAAACCGCAGCGCCGGGGCGCCGAAGCGCCCGAGGCGGCGGAAAAAATTTGTATATAGCGGCGATAGCCGCCTAAGCGGGCCGTAAACGCCCGGAGGTGCGGCGTAGCCGCGCCGAACGAAGCGTCGTAGACCTTACTGCCCGCCGGTGCCGCTGATGCTCGACCCGCCGCACACGAAAAGCGTCTGGCCCGTGATGTAGCCGCCATCGTCCGCCAGCAGAAACGCGACTGCGCGCGCCACGTCCTCCGGCGTGCCGACCCGCTTCACCGGAACGCTGTCGATGACCCGCTGGCGCTTTTCACTCCCGATCGGGTGGCCGTTGTCGAAAAGCTCGGTCGCGACCGGACCCGGCGCGACCACATTGACCGTGACGCCGTCGCCGGCGAGTTCCAGGCTCAGGGTCCGGCTCATGCCGATCAGCCCGGCTTTCGCTGCCGAATATACGGTGCGAGAGGTTTTGCCGAGCACGGCGCGCGATGACATGCTGACGATCCGCCCGAAACCGGCCTGGCGCATTGCCGGCGCGAAAGCCTTGATGAGGATCATCGCGGCGCGCAGGTTCAGCGCGAGCACGTAGTCGAGGTCTTCGACGCTCGCGTCCTCGAGCAATGCCGGCCGGTTCGCACCCGCGTTGTTGACGAGGTAGCGGACATCGAAGCGCTCGGCGATCTCCCGTGCAGCCGCCGCAGCGCTCGCGCTATCGGCCAGATCGGCTGCGTGATGCAAGAGCCGCTCGTGCTGGATTCGCGGGGGCCTGCGTTGTAACGCGACGACGGTGTGCCCGTCGTCGAGCAGCCGGCGCGCGATCGCTTCGCCGATTCCGGAGCTTGCGCCGGTCACTACCGCTACACCCTGCATGCTGCGCTCCCCTCGCCACTGCGGACCCGGATTATAAGCAGTCGGCGCGCGGCTTTTCGACCCTCGCCTCTTCGCGCCTTTCGCCTCGCGCCTCACACCTCACGCAGTCGCCCTGACGCGTTCATTCCCCCGCCTTGATCCCCGCGGCCTGGATCACTTTCGCCGCCCGCGCTTGATCGTTCTTCATGAAGCGCGCGAACGCTTCGGGCGTGCTCGCGAAGACGTCGAAACCGATCGCGGCGTAGCGCTCCTTCGTCTCCGCTGTGACCAGCGCCGCGACGATGGCCTGGTTGAGCTTGTCGACGATCGGGCGCGCAGTGCCGGCCCGGGTCACGATGCCGAACCAGGTGCCGGCTTCATAACCCTTGAGGCCCGCTTCTCCGGTCGACGGGATTTCCGGGAAGCTCGGGTGACGCTTGTCGCTGCCGAACGCGAGGATCTTCAGCTTCCCGCTTTTCCAGTGCGGCATCACGGTCGCGATGCCGGTGATCACGATCTGCACTTCGCCGCCGAGCGCTGCAGTGGTCGCCGGGCCGGACCCCTTGTACGGCACGTGCAGCAGCTTCACGCCGGCCATCGTCTCGAGCAGCGCGCCCGCGAGATGGTTGCTCGACGCGCTGCCGGGCGTCGAATACTTGAGGGTGCCGGGCCTGGCTTTGGCCAGCGCGACGAGCTCTGCGATCGAGCTTGCGGGCACCGCAGGGTGCGTCGCGATCACGAACGGCACGTACACGACCGACGTGATCGGCGCGAAATCGCCCACCGCGTACGGCAGCTTCGCGAAGACCTGGGGATTGATCGACATCGTCGTCGAGGTCGCGAGCAGCAGGGTGTAACCGTCCGGAGCGGCTTTTGCCGCGGCCTCCGCGCCGATGATCGTGCTCGCGCCGCCACGATTGTCGATCACGACCTGATGGCCGAAGCGCTCGGTCAGCTTGGCCGCGATGCCGCGCGCAACGATGTCGGTCGTGCCGCCGGGCGGATACGGCACGACGAAACGCACCGGCCTGACCGGATACGCCGCGGTCGATTGCGAGTGTGCACAAGGTCCGCAAATCGCGATCGACATCCCTACCGCGACGACCCATTTTTCCCTTTTCACAGTGGGACCATCCTTTTTTACGCGACTCCCCGGTGCATCAGGCGCCATTATGTGGCGCGTGCGTCACGCGTGACGCTGATTTTCGATGTTGTTTAGGCGACACAGAAGCGCGCTTGGAAAGAGAAATTGCGCCTGTGGCCTGTACAAAACCGTCGTACTGTGTACAAACTTGCGGGAATCGGACAAATAGCCGAAATCTTCCTTCTGCGGGAAGGCGGCTGATCAGCAAACTCGTGTACGACGCTGGAATGCTTCGTGCGTTAAGGAGAAACGAACCGGAAAACGACGAAATCGCCGTGCCTGATGCGACAGGCGCGCACGAAGACTCTCACACGGGGCAAAAGTCCGGTGCTGTAACTGGGGGATGGACACTACCTGGTACGCTGTTTGAATAGAGCAGTCGAGAGCACGACAGTGCGGAGGGCATGTATGTCGAATCGAGAAGAGACAGAGCGCCACGGCGACTTCGTCAAAAGTCTTGTCGCATTCACCCAGCAACATCGCGCAGCCCACTGGTCCGGCACTTTCGCGGACTTCATCGAGCAGATCCTCCCCTCCAGCCCCCGGGCGATCACCCGCACCAGTCACCAGTACATCTGGGACATGATTCGTTGGCAGGGTCTCGAAGAGACTGCCAACGGAAAATCGCGCTTCAAGCTCTTTTCCGACGACCTTTTCGGCATCGACGACGAGCTCGAGCGCCTCGCCGATTATTTCCGCGCCGCCAGCGCGGGGTCCGAAGTCGGCCGCCGCCTCCTGCTCCTCCTGGGACCGCCCGCGGGCGGCAAGTCGAGCATTGTGATATTCCTCAAGCGCGGCCTCGATGAATACAGCCACACCGACGAAGGTGATTTGTACGGTATCCAGGGGTTCCCGGTGCACGAGTCT
>JAQGNC010000244.1 GCA_028292065.1 Betaproteobacteria bacterium | reverse complement strand
GAGATGGCCGATCCGGAACACCTTGCCTGCGATTTTGCCGAGCCCGCTGCCGAGCGACATGTTGAAGCGCTCGAGCACCACTTTGCGGAAATCGGCTTCGTTGTGGCCGGCCGGCATGAGCACCGCGGTCAGCGCGCTCGAGTATTCGGCAGGGTTCTGGCACAGGATCTCGAGCCCCCACGCGCGCACCGCGCGGCGGGTCGCTTCGGCGTGGCGGTCGTGGCGCTTGAACACGTTCTCCAGTCCTTCCTCGTCGACCAGCATCTTCAGCGCTTCGCGCAGCCCGTAAAGCAGGTTGGTCGCCGGGGTGTACGGGAAGAAACCGTTCTTGTTCGGTCCGATCATCTCTTCCCACGACCAGTAGGAGCGTGGAAGCGTCGACGATTTGGACGCGGCCAGCGCTTTGTCGCTCACCGCGTTGAACGACAGCCCCGGCGGGAGCATGAGGCCTTTCTGCGAACCGGCGACGGTGACGTCGACGCCCCACTCGTCGTGGCGGTAATCGATCGAGCCGAGCGAGGAGATCGTGTCGACCATCAGCAGCGCGGGGTGGCCGGTGCGGTCGATCGCCTTGCGCACTTCGCCGATGCGGCTGGTCGCGCCGGTCGACGTCTCGTTGTGGACTACGCACACCGCTTTGATCGTATGGCCGCGGTCTTCGGCGAGGCGCGCTTCGATGGCGGCGGGGTCGGCGCCGCGGCGCCAGTCGGACGAAATGAACTCGGGCTCGATGCCGAGGCGCTTCGCCATGCCGTTCCAAAGCGACGCGAAATGGCCGGTCTCGTACATGAGCACGCGGTCGCCGGCAGACAAGGTATTCACGAGCGCCGCTTCCCACGCGCCGGTTCCCGACGCGGGAAAGATGATGACCGGGCTTTGGGTCTTGAACACCGCTTTCAACCCGCTCAGGACTTCCTGGCCGAGGCGCTGGAACTCGGGTCCGCGGTGGTCGATCGTGGCGCTGTCGATCGCGCGCAGCACGCGGTCGGGCACATTGGTCGGTCCCGGGATCTGGAGGAAGTGTCGGCCGGCCGCATACGCCATGATGGAGTCCTTCGGTGCGTGGGAGGTGGACGGCATGGTAGCGCGCTTACTACGCCGGCGACAACTGTTTTGTATACAAACGCCGGTGTGAGCGCACGCTCACACCCGACGTTGTATGCCTTATCAGCCACTTATTGGCCATTGCCGCAAGACATCGCAGCCGCTATTATGCATGCAAACGCCATGACACTAGACCTCGACACCCCGCAGCCGGCCGAGGCTGCCGCCGATCCCGCCCCCCGGCTGCTGCACGAAAGCGTCGTCGACCGCCTGCGCGACATGATCGTGCACGGCGAGCTCCAGGCCGGCACCAAGCTCAACGAGCGCGTGCTGTGCGAGGCGCTCGGCGCCTCGCGGACCCCGCTGCGCGAAGCGCTGAAGGTGCTCGCGTCCGAAGGCCTGGTGCGCCTCCTGCCGAACCGCGGGGCGATCGTCGCGCCGCTCGAGCGCAGCCGCGTGAAGCAGATATTCGAAGTGATGGGCGCGCTCGAAGCCCTCGCCGGCGAGCTCGCGTGCCGCAACGCGTCCGACGCCGAAATCAACGAGATCCGCGCGCTCCATTACCAGATGCTCGCGCACCACGCGCGAGGCGAGCTCGCCGGCTACTTCCGCTGCAACCAGGAAATCCACGCGAAGCTGATGGAAGCGAGCGGCAACGAGCCGCTGGCCGATACCTACCGCGGCATGAATGCGAACGTCCGCCGCGCCCGCTACATGGCGAACCTCTCGCGCGAGCGCTGGGACCACGCGGTGAGCGAGCACCAGGAGATACTCGACGCCCTCACCCGCCGCGACGGCGCCGCGCTCCAGCGCATCCTGCGCGACCACCTCGCGAACAAGCTCGTGCTCGTGATGGAAGCGATGGGTCCCGAGACCGAAGGAGTAGCACGATGAACGACATCGCAACGCCGGCGCGTCCCGCTAAAGCCGCGCCGGACACCAGCGCGCTCGCCGCGAGGCTGAAGCGCGAGATCCAGGGCGAAGTCCTGTTCGACGCCGGATCGCGAGGGCGCTATTCGACCGACGCATCGATCTACCAGATCGAGCCGGTCGGCGTCGTCGTCCCGCAGACCGAAGACGACGCGCTCACCGCTTTCCGCATCGCGATCGACGCCGGCGTGCCGGTGCTGCCTCGCGGCGGCGGCACCTCGCAGTGCGGCCAGACCGTCGGCGCGGCGCTGGTGATCGATGTCTCCAAGCACCTGAACAAAGTGGTCGCTTTCGACAAGGCCGCGCGCACCGTCACGGTCCAGCCGGGAATCGTTCTCGACCACCTCAACGCGTATCTCAAGCCGCACGGCCTGTGGTACCCGGTCGACGTGTCGACCAGCGCGCAGGCGACGATCGGCGGGATGACCGGCAACAACTCGTGCGGCTCGCGCTCGATCCGCTACGGCAACATGGTGCACAACGTGCGCGGGGTCGACGCGGTGCTCGCGGACGGGTCGTCTTACCGCTTCGGCGCAGTGCCTGAAGACCTCGGCCAGCTCGAAGGCCCGGCGGGTTACCAGCAGCTCGTGCGCAAAATCCGCGAGATTGCGGTGCGCGAAGCCGAAGAGATCGAGCATCGCTACCCGAAGCTGCTGAGGCGCGTCGGCGGCTACAACCTCGACATGATGCTGCGGGCGCCGTTCAACGGGATACATCCGGGTCCGCTGCCGGGGCCGATGACTCTGAATATGGCGCATCTCCTCGTCGGTTCCGAAGGCACCCTCGCGTATTCGCGCGCGATCGAGCTCGATCTGTCACCGCTGCCGAAGCACAAGACCCTCGGCGTGTGCCACTTCCCGACGTTCTACGCGTCGATGGAAGCGCCTCAGCACATCGTCAAGCTCGGACCCGCGGCGGTCGAGCTCGTCGACAGCACGATGATCGCGCTCGCTCGCGACAATCCCGAGTTCCGTCCGGTGGTCGAGCAGTTCATCCGCGGGACCCCTGAAGCGATCCTGCTCGTGGAATTCGCGGGCGACGGCCGCGACGAGCAGCTCGCGAAGCTGAGGCAGCTCGTCGAGCTGATGGGCGATCTCGGCTTCCCCGGCGGCGTGGTCGAGATCGTCGATCCGGCGCTCCAGCGCGACGTGTGGGAAGTCCGCAAAGCCGGCCTCAACATCATGATGTCGATGAAAGGCGACGGGAAACCGGTCTCTTTCATCGAAGACTGCGCGGTGCCGCTCGAGCACCTCGCCGAATACACCGACCGCCTCACCCAGGTCTTCCACAAGCACGGCACCCGCGGCACGTGGTACGCGCACGCGTCGGTCGGCACCCTGCACGTGCGCCCTATCCTCGACATGCGCCGCGACGGCGCGCACAAGATGCGCGCGATCGCGGAGGAAGCCGCGGCGCTGGTGAAGGAATACAAAGGCTCGTATTCCGGCGAGCACGGCGACGGCCTCGTGCGCTCGGAGTGGATCGAGCCTTTCTTCGGGCCGAAGCTCACCCGTGCTTTCGAAGAGATCAAGGACCTGTTCGACCCGAAAGGACTGCTCAACCCGGGCAAGATCGTGCGTCCTTCGAAACAGGACGACCGCACCCTCTTCCGCTTCAAGCCCGGTTACAAGGTCGAGAAGATCCGCACCGTCCTCGACTGGTCGGACTGGGGCGGTTTCGATAAAGCGGTCGAGATGTGCAACAACAATGGCCACTGCCGCAAGTTCGACGCCGGCACGATGTGCCCGTCGTATCGCGCGACGCTCGACGAGCAGCATCTCACCCGCGGCCGCGCGAACACCCTGCGGCTCGCGATGTCGGGCCAGCTCGGGGCGGAGGGACTGACGTCCGACGCGGTTCGCGACACCCTCGACCTGTGCGTCTCGTGCAAAGGGTGCAGGCGCGAATGCCCCACGGGCGTCGACATGGCGAAGATGAAAGTGGAGTTCCTGCATCACTATCGGAAGCGCCACGGGCTCACGATGAAGGACCGGCTGGTCGCATACCTGCCGCACTATGCGCCGTGGGCGGCGCGGTTGGCGCCGCTGACGAACGTGCTGTCGGCGCTGGGGAAGAACTTCCTCGGGTTCGCGCCTCAGCGCGCGCTGCCGAAGTGGCGGAGTGACTACTTCAAAAGCGCTGCCCCTCACCCCAACCCTCGCCCCGCCGCGCGGGGCGAGGGAGAGTTACGCGGCAGCGCCGCGTCCAGTTCCCTCTCCCCTGTTGGGGAGAGGGCTAGGGTGAGGGGAAGCGCGGCCCGCGATAAAACCCTCTCCCCAGTTGCGGAGACGGGGGAAGCTGTTCGAGAAGTCGTCCTTTTCATCGACACCTTCAACCGTTACTTCGAGCCCGAGAACGCGCGCGCAGCGCTCGCGGTACTCGAGGCCGCCGGCTACACCGTCCACACCCCACAGCCCGCCGACAGCTCGCGACCCCTCTGCTGCGGCCGCACCTTTCTCGCGTCAGGCCTCGTCGACGAAGCGAAGCGAGAGGCCAAGCGCATGCTCGACGTGTTGAAGCCTTACGTCGACCGCGGAATCGCGGTCGTCGGTCTCGAGCCTTCGTGCCTGCTCGGCTTGCGCGACGAGTTCCTCTATATGCACCCCGACGGCGAAATGGCGGAGCTCGCGTTGAACGCGTATCTGTTCGAAGAGTTCGTCGCACGCGAGATCGACGCAGGGCGCTTCACGCTCGACCTCACGTCGCTGCCGCAGAAAAAAGCGCTGCTGCACGGGCACTGCCACCAGAAAGCGTTCGGCGCGATGCCAGCGGTGGAGCGCGTGCTGAAGCTCGTCCCCGGGCTCGAAGTCGAAACGATCCAGTCGAGCTGCTGCGGGATGGCCGGAAGCTTCGGCTATGACGCGACCCACTTCGAGGTCTCGATGAAAATGGGCGAGCTCTCGCTGCTGCCGAAAGTACGCGAGAGCAGCGCCGACACCCTCATCGTCGCCGACGGCACGAGCTGCCGCCACCAGATCCACGACGGCGCCGCGAAAGAGGCGGTGCACGTGGCGCGGGTGCTCGAACGAGCGATGAAGTAATCGTCATTCTGGACCGCGCAAAAAGCGCGAGGTGATCCAGAATCCATTTTCAAACGGGCGTAACGTCAACATGGGTCCTGGCCTGCGCCAGGACGACGAGCGTTTCTTGACCTGCGTGCTTGACAAGCCCGCACGCGGTCCATAGCCTCGCCGGACTACACCTATAAAGCAGCGCCTCCGGAGGATGGATCAGCTTGTCGAGAATGAGGCATCACGCCCCAGCGGCAAGGGCCGCCTATTGAGCCCGAGCGCTGACGGCAGCCCCTGGCTGCTCCAGGTCGAAGACCTGCACGTCCATTTCGTCACTACGCGCGGCGTGGTGCGGGCGGTCGAAGGCATCTCTTATACCGTCAGGCCCGGTGAGATCGTCGCCCTCGTCGGCGAATCGGGCTGCGGCAAATCGGTCTCTTCACTCGCGATCATGCGGTTGCTCGCGAAACCCGCCGGCCGCGTCGTCGCCGGGCGCATCCTCTTCGAAGGCCGCAACCTGCTCGAGCTCTCCGACGAGCAGATGCGGGAGATTCGCGGCCGCGACATCGCGATGATCTTCCAGGAGCCGATGACTTCCCTCAATCCGGTGCTCACCATCGGTTTCCAGATCATGGAGCCGCTGCTGATCCACCTGAAGATGGACATGAAGACGGCGCGGGCGAGGGCGCACGAGCTTTTGAAGATGGTCGGCATTCCCGACGCCGAGCGCAGGCTCGACCAGTATCCGCACCAGTTCTCGGGCGGCATGCGCCAGCGCGTGATGATCGCGATCGGTCTCGCGTGCAACCCCAAGCTCATCATCGCCGACGAGCCGACGACCGCGCTCGACGTCACGATCCAGGCGCAGATCCTCAAGCTGATGCAGGACCTCTCGCGCGACCTCGGCATCGCGATGGTGGTCATCACCCATAACCTCGGCATCGTCGCGCGCTACGCCGACCGCGTGAACGTGATGTACGCGGCGCGCATGACCGAGCAGGCGAGCGCGCGCGAGCTTTTCGCCAAGCCGTGCCACCCGTATACCGCGGGCCTCCTGCGCAGCGTGCCGCGGCTCGACCGCGCGCGAGGCGTGAAGCTCGAGACGATCGACGGCATGCCGCCGAACCTCCTCGATCCGCCTGAAGGCTGCCGCTTCGCGCCGCGCTGCCCGGCGCAGATTCCGGAGTCGCTGTGCGCGCAGCCGCCGCTCGTCGAAGTCGAGCCGGGGCATTACTCGGCGTGCGTGCGCGCTTTCGAAATGGCGCGAGTCGGTCCTGAAGGACTCGGCCTCGCGCGCGCGTCGGCCGCAGTCGCAGTCACCAAAGAGGTGAACCGCACCGAGCCGATCATGAGCGTTCGCGGGCTCAAGACCCATTTCGAAGTCGCGACCGGACTGAAAGCGCTCTCCGGCGGACGCGGGGTGGTGCGCGCGGTCGACGGCATTTCGTTCGACGTGTTCCGCGGCGAGACTCTCGGCCTCGTCGGCGAATCGGGATGCGGCAAGACCACGGTCGGACGCACCCTGCTGCGCCTCGACAATCCGACCGAGGGGCAGATCATGTTCCACGGCAAGGACGTGACGCGCTCGAAAGGCGAGCAGTTGAAGCAGTACCGCCGCCAGATCCAGGTGATCTTCCAGGACCCTTATTCATCGCTCAACCCGCGCATGACGATCGGCGAGATCATCGCCGAGCCCATGCTCGTGTACAAGCTCGAGCCCGACCGCAAGGCCGCTCGCGCCAAAGTGACCGAGCTGCTGACGCAGGTCGGGCTTTTCGATTACATGGCGCAGCGCTACCCGCACGAGCTCTCGGGCGGCCAGCGCCAGCGCGTCGGCTTCGCGCGCGCGCTCGCGATGCAGCCGTCGTTCATCGTGTGCGACGAGCCGGGCTCCGCGCTCGACGTCTCGATCCAGGCGCAGATCATCAACCTGCTCGAAGACCTCCAGCAGAAGCTCGGCCTCACGTATCTCTTCATCGCGCACGATCTCGCGGTGGTAAGACACATCTCCGACCGCGTCATCGTGATGTACCTCGGTCGCGTGATGGAGATCGCGACCCGCGACGCGCTGTACGAGGAACCGCTGCATCCGTATACGAAGGCCCTGCTCGACGCGGTCCCTATACCCGACCCCGCCATCGAAGCGCAGCGCGAATATCGCGTCCTCGGCGGCGAAGTGCCGAGCCCGCTCAATCCGCCGCAAGGCTGCGTGTTCCACACGCGTTGCCCGAGGGCGAGCGAAGAATGCACGAAGGTGGTTCCCGAGCTGCGCGAGATCAAGCCGGGGCATTTTGCGGCGTGTATCAAGGTGTGAAGGGTGAAGGGTGAAGGGTGAAGGGTAGGGTGAACGAGTGAACGTGTAGCGCAGGCGCCCCGCCTGCAGCGAAGTAAAAAAGTAGGAGGAGAGATGATGCGCAAAGCATTACTGGTATTGACCGCGGTGTTGCTCACCGCGGCAGGTGCGGCAAGCGCGCAGACGCCGCGTAACGGCGGGCTGCTCAAGTTCGCGGTCGGCGCCGAGCCGCCGAATTACGACTGCCACGCGAACTCGTCCTTCGCCTTCATCCATCCGGTGAGGCCGCACTACAACACCTTGCTCAAGTTCGACACCACCAGGTATCCGGCGATCAAAGGCGATCTCGCCGAATCGTGGACGGTGGCGAAGGACGGCCTCACCTATACCTTCAAGCTGCACAAGGGCGTGAAGTTCCACGACGGCACGACTTTCACCTCCGAGGACATCAAGGCGACTTACGACCGTATCCGCAAGCCGCCGCAAGGCGTGCTGTCGCTGCGCGAAGCGGCGTATGTCGACATCGCTTCGATCGAGACGCCCGATCCGAATACCGTGGTGTTCAAGCTCTCGAAGCCGAACGCGTCGATGCTGTCGAACTTCGCGAGCCCGTGGGACTGCGTCTACAGCGCGGCGCGCCTCAAGAAAGACCAGCGCTTCCCCGAGCGCAACATCATGGGAACCGGCCCGTTCACGTTCGAAGAGCACGTCGCCGGCTCGCACTGGCGCGGGCGCAAGTTCAAGGACTACTTCGAGAAAGGCAAGCCGCACCTCGAAGGCTTTCTCGCGATCTTCGTCGCCGGTGCGCCGATGGTCAACGCGCTCGCCGCCGGGGAAGTCCTCGGCGAATTCCGCGGGCATTCGCCCGCCGACCGCGACCGCATCGTGAAGGCGCTCGGCGACAAGGCGGTGGTGCAGGAGTCGCCGTGGGTGTGCTCGCTCGTGGTGACGTTCAACACCAAGAAAAAGCCTTTCGACGACGCGCGAGTGCGCCGTGCGCTGTCGATCGCGATCGACCGCTGGGGAGGCGCGCAGGCGTTGTCCAAAGTCGCGCTCGTGCGCCACGTCGGCGGGCTGCTGCGGCCAGGCTACGAATACGCCGCCACCGAGAAGGAGCTCATGAGCTATCCGGGCTTCTCGAAGGACGTGCCCGGTTCGCGCGCGCAGGCGAAGAAGCTCCTGCAGGAAGCCGGCGTGCCGAACCTCACGTTCACGCTGACCAATCGCAACGTCGCGATGCCTTACACGCCGGTCGGGGTTTTCCTGATCGACCAGTGGCGCCAGATCGGCGTCAACGTGAAGCACGACCAGCTCGAGACCAAGCTCTACCTAGCCGCCCAGCAGCGCGACAACCCCACTTTCGACGCCGCGCTCGATTTCAACTGCGACTTCATGGACGAGCCGAACCTCCAGCTCCTGAAATACCTGTCGCACGACCGCTCGGCGATCAACTACGCGCAGCAGACCGACCGCACTCTCGACGATCTTTTCGACAAGCAGTCGGGGGAGCTCGACAAGAAGAAGCGCACCGCGATCCTGCGCGACTTCGAAAAGCGCGCGCTCGACCAGGCGTACACCATCCCGACGATCTGGTGGCATCGGATCATCGTCCTGAACCGCGCGCTGAAGGGGTGGCACATCACGCCGAGCCATTATGTGGGACAGGATTTGAGTGATGTGTGGCTTGAGTGAAGAAGCGTGAACGGGTGAACGGGTGAACGGGTGAACGGGTGAACGGGTGAACGGGTGAACGGGTGAAGGGGTGAAGGGGTGAACGGGTGAACGGGTGAACGGGAGAACGGGTGAACGGAGAAAAACCACCCCCATCCCGGCCTTCCCTAGAAGGGGAAGGAGAGTTATCCGCAGCGCGGATCACGTCCCCTCCCCTTCAGGGGGAGGGTTAGGGTGGGGGTGGTTTGGTTTTGAAGGAAAGGAGGCGCGGAGGGAAACCTTGGTTTCCTTCCGCATCGTTCACCGCCCGCAGGGTCCCGAAGGGACCCTTCAGGGGGTGGGTTGGGGTGGGGGTGGTTTCAAACAGTCTGAACAAATGCTTCGATATATAGTCAACCGCCTGCTCCTGATGCTCCCGACGCTCTTCGGCGTCGCGGTGCTGGTATTTTTCCTGCTGCGTCTCGCGCCCGGCGATCCGCTCGCGATGATGTTCGAAGGCGCGAACGTCTCGAAAGAAGTCATCGAAGCCGAGCGCGCGCGCCTCGGCCTCGACCAGTCGATGATCGTCCAGTTCGGCAAGTGGCTCGGCGGCATCCTCCAGGGCGACTTCGGGGTGTCGATCTGGACCGGGCGTCCGGTGCTGTACGAGATCGGCATCCGCCTTCAGCTTTCGCTCCAGGTCGCGATCATGGCGACGATACTCGCGGTCCTGATCGCGGTGCCGCTCGGCACGCTGTCGGCGATCTTCAAGGATTCGTGGATCGACCATCTGGTGCGCCTCATCTCGATCGCCGGGCTCGCGGTGCCGTCGTTCTGGCTCGGGATGATCATCATCCTGCTGCTGCTGACCTACTTCTCGTGGATACCGCCGCTCACGTTCACGCCGTTCTTCGAAGACCCGTTGAAGAACATGTCGCAGCTCATCTGGCCTGCGCTGGCAGTGGGTTATCGCTACTCCTCTGTCGCG
>JAQGNC010000232.1 GCA_028292065.1 Betaproteobacteria bacterium | reverse complement strand
ATCCAACGGTCCTTTGCGCACTTCTCGCCGGACGGACGTCTCGATCCCAAGTGTCTCGATTGCTAGTTCCTCAAGCCGCAACGCGAAAACTTGGTCGAGTATCCATTGGCGGTCGAAGACTCGCACGTCGGTGCCATGCTGTTTCGTTAGCGCATCCTCGACCTCCGCACGCTTCTTGTCTGGTATGTGCTGACTGCTGACGCACAGAATCTTCGTGTAGGGCCGGCCAGTTCCGACAATTTTTGCGACATCGTCCTGAACCTTGCCACGCCATGCCTTCTTCGCACTAATACCCACCGCCCAGCGCTCCGCTCCAGCATTGGGCTGCGCCATGTACCACTGCGCTGAAACTTCCGCCGCGACAGGATACGTTTCTGTATCGACTTTACTGTCCCCGCCGCCCGTGGGGCCGGTGTGTGGGAGTAAGTTGGGGCAAACGGTCTTTTGCAGTAAACGCCGCGCGAACTCTTCGAACCGCTGCTCTTGGTTCCTGCTGGTGATGGTGCTCAGGTGGTATTCCAGCAGCGAGCGGTCAAGAAGGGGCGCGTCAAGTCCGACAGAATCTGAAAATCGCTCCGGCCGGCGCTGCTTTAGAAATTCCCTTGGCGAGAATGTGTGTGGAGCTTTTGCTCGTACCATCGCTGCCGGTCAGGGTTGGTGTCCGTCTGTCGCCTGCTGTAACTTCACTGCTCTTTCGGCCGGGGATCCGGCGCCAGGTTCGGCTCCCAGGCGGATCACCTGCGCGGCTCTATCCAGTTTGTCCAGATGATCCGCCCAAGCCTGCATCATCTTACGCCGCTCGGGCAGGAACAGCCCGCCGCCATCAAATAGTTTCAAAGGCTTCGTGCCGCCTTTGTTGCTCCTAATGGCCGTGTCGGTCAGTGACATTGGGGGTAAGCCTCTCCGCGGGGTGGGTGCTACCCCCGAAAGGTACCCCCGGTCGCCGTGGATGTCCGCCGTGGATGTCAACGGACGAGGCTGGACGCCTCAGGACGAGTTTCTGAGTGAAATCAGAGGGAAGGGAGGTGTCGCTGGACGTCCTCGGACGTCTCTGGACAGGCACTTGGTGGAGGCGGCGGGAATCGAACCCGCGTCCGCAAGCCCGCTACAGTCAGGACTACATGCTTAGCCTGGTTATTTGGGTTTCGCCTCGTGCCCGCCAACCGGCAGGCTGACACTCGGCTAGTCGCTTCGACGGATCCACGGGGCTAAGCGACCAAACCCCGCAGAGAGGCTGATGTAAATGACGCTGCACCTGTTTACAGACTCGGCTTGCACCTCGTCCGATCACAGGCCTGACCCATCAGCAGATCAGTGCAGCGTCTAGCCGGTGTTAGGCGGCTAGAGCGAAACGCTCGTCGTTTGCGTTTAAGTAGTTTCGAGCTGTTTAACAAGGTGACTCGACCTTGGCATGCCCTGTGCTGCTTTGAAACCCACGTCGAAACCAGGTCGCCCCCGTTTCGGTTCGCTGCTTGAAGCTCGTGCAGCGGACATTATCTCACATGGTGTCCGCCGGCCCGATTTCAAGTGCGAAGCAGTTGGAGGAAGGGGCTGGTCGAAGGTTCCGCGCGAGCAACTAGAGGTGCTCGAGCACGTCCTGCGGGCAGTCGACCACGGCATCGGCGCCCCACGCGTGAGGTTCGCCGCCGTCCAGATAGCCGTAGTTGACCGCGATCGTGCGCATCCCCGCAGCGCGGCCCGCGTCGATGTCGCGGCGATCGTCGCCCACGTATAGGCAGGCTGAAGGCGCAAGGTCGAGCATTTGGGCGGCGGCGAGGAGCGGAGCAGGGTGTGGTTTCATGTGGGGCGTCGTATCGCCGCCGACCACGCACGCGCACCGGCTGTCGAGTCCCAGAAAGGTCATCAAAGGCTTCGCGTAGCGTTCGGCCTTGTTGGTGACGATGCCCCAGGCGAGACCGCGCGACTCGAGGTTTGCGAGGAGTTCGTCGATGCCGGGGAAGAGCGCGGTCTCACGGCAGAGATTCCGCGCGTATATCTCCAGAAACTCGGTTCGCATCGGCAGGTAATCCGCGTCTTCCGGCGCAAGGCCGAAGCCGACGCTCAGGAGCCCGCGCGCGCCACGGGAGGTGACCGGGCGCGTCGCCTCGAGCGCGACCGGCGGGAGCTTGCGCCCGGCTCGCATGACGTTGAGCGCATACGCGAGATCAGGTGCGGTATCGGCGAACGTGCCGTCGAGGTCGAACAGGACTGCTTTGATCATGAGGTGTGGTGAGGTCGAGCCGTTGCGGAGCACCCGCGGCCCCGGTGAGCGTCAAGATGGATTCTGGCCTGCGCCAGAATGACGAACCGGCTGCTACGTCTTCTGGCAGTGCAGGATGTAGTTGACGTCGGTATCGCGGCCCAGCGCGTAGACGCGCGTCAGCGGGTTGTAGGTCATGCCGATGGTGCCTGCGACCGACAGGGCGGACTGGCGGCACATCCGGGCGAGCTCGGAGGGTTTGATGAACTTGGAGTACTCGTGCGTTCCGCGCGGCAGCAGCTTGAGGATGTACTCGGCGCCGAGGATCGCGAACGCGTACGACTTCGGGTTTCGGTTGAGCGTCGCGAAGAACACGAAGCCGCCCGGTTTCACGAGCTCGCTGCATGCGCGCACCGTGGCCGCGGGGTCGGGCACGTGCTCGAGCATCTCCATGCACGTCACGACGTCGTAGCGCGTGTCGCTCGTCGCGGCGAGCGCTTCGGCGGCGATCTTCACGTACTCGACTTCGAGACCGGATTCGAGCAGGTGGAGCCGTGCGACCTTGAGCGGCTTGTCGGCCAGGTCGATGCCCGTGACCCGTGCGCCTCGAGCGGTCATCGCTTCGCTCAGGATGCCGCCGCCGCAGCCCACGTCGAGCACGGTCTTGCCCGAGAGGCCCGCGATCGAGTCGATGTAGTTCAGGCGCAGCGGATTGATCTCGTGCAGCGGCTTGAATTCGCTTTCGGGGTCCCACCAGCGGTGGGCGAGCTGGCTGAATTTCTCGAGCTCGAGGGGATCGACGTTCATCAGGATTCGGGGGAGTCGGGAGGCGCCAGCGATTCTACTGAATCCCCGCGCCCGAATCCCGCATCCTGATCTTGTCCCGCCAGCGCACGGCCGTGAGCTGCAGCTCCCGGGTGTCGAGCTCGACCAGCTGGCGCTCTGCCACCCGAAGTTTTCCGTCGACCCAGACGTGGGTGACGTGTTGCGGCCCCGCAGCGTATATCGCCTGCGAGGCGGGGTCGTAGCACGGCGAAACTTCGAGGTCCGAGAGATCGATCGCGGCGATGTCGGCGCGCTTGCCGGGCACCAGCGATCCGATCTTGCGGTCGAGGCAGAGCGCTTTTGCGCCCGCCAGAGTTGCCATGTGAAGTGCGGTATGCGCGGGAACCACCGTGGGGTCGCGCGTGGCCCCTTTGGCGAGCAGTGCGGCGAGTCGCGTCTCGCCGAGCATGTCGAGGCGGTTGTTGCTCGCAGCGCCGTCGGTGCCGATGCCGGTGTTGACGCCGCGCGCCAGCATGCGCGCGACCGGCGCGATGCCGCTCGCCAGCTTCAGGTTCGAGGAAGGGCAGTGCGCGACGCTGCAGCCGTGGTGCGCGAGGAGGTCGATTTCAGCGTCGTCCATATGAACCGCGTGGACTGCGATGAGGCCGGGCGCCAGCAGACCGAACTGCCGCAGGCGCTCGAGCGGTCGCACGCCGTACGTCTGGACGCTTTCGGCGATCTCGTCGATCGTTTCGTGCAGATGCACGTGGATCGGCAGGTCGAGCTCGGCGGCATAGGTTGCGATCTGCCCGAGCGTCGTGTCCGAGACGGTGTAGGGCGCGTGGGGCGCCATCGCGAAAGACAGCAGCGGCTCGTCGCGCAGCGAGTCCCTCATCGCGAGGCCTTTTGCGAGGTAGTCGTGCGCGTCGGCGGCGTAAGCCGAAGGAAACTCGATCGCGATCAGGCCGATCGCGGCGCGCATGCCGGCTTTGACGGCGGCGCGCGCGGCGTCCTCGCCGAAGAAATACATGTCGCTGAAACACGTGATGCCGCCGCGCAGCATCTCGGCGCACGCGATCAGGGTGCCGTCGTACACGAACTCCTGCGAGACCATCTGCGCTTCGACCGGCCAGATATGGTTCCTGAGCCAGTCCATCAGCGCTTTGTCGTCCGCCAGACCGCGCAGGAGCGTCATGGCGGCGTGCGTGTGCAGGTTCACGAGCCCGGGGATGACGACGTGCTCTGCGAGCGTCACGCGCTCCGGGGCGGCGTAGGCCGCATCGATCTCAGCCTTCGGTGCGACGGCGAGTATGACGCCGCCGGCGATGGCGATCGAATGGCCTTCCAGAACGACCCCGGCGGGCTCCACCGGGATGACCCAGCGTGCGTCGATGATGGTATCGGCAGGTTTCATGAATCTCTTATGCCATAAAAAAAGTCCTGCCATAAGGCAGGGGCAGGTCTTTTCAGGTGCCATAAAAAAAGCCCCGCCGAAGCGGGGCTTTTTCAGGTGACGCTCAGCGCTTAGGGCTTCGGCGCGGGCGTCGCTTCCGGCTTGCCGGCTTCCGGTTTCGCGGCGGGCTTCTTCGCCGGTGCGGGCATCACACCGACAGCTTCCACCGTAACGCGACGGTTCGGGGCCAGACACTCGATGAGCTGTTTACGCTTCATCTTGTTCGAGCAGAACTTGGTCACCGGGATCGGCTGTTTGAATGCTTTCCCTTCCCAGAAGATCAGCTTGGGATCGATACCCTTGCTGACGACGTAGTCCTTCACCACCACTGCGCGACGCTCCGACAGACGCTGGTTGTACTTCAGGCTGCCGATGCGGTCGGTGTGACCGGTGACGATGATGGCGCCGAGGGTCACGGGTTTCAGATCAGCCATGAACTCGTCGAGCTCTTTCACGTTGTCCGGCGTCATTTCCGCCTTGTCGAACGGCATGCCCTGGAGCTCGATCTTGCGCTCCACGTTCATCATCTGCGGCTTGGCGGGCTTCGGCTTCGCTTCCGGCTTCGGCGCGGGCTTGGCTTCCGGGGCCGGCGCGGGGGCGGGCTTCGGCGCCGCTACGGGCGCGGGTTTCGGCATAAGGTCCGGATCACACTCGGCGACCGCCAGGGCGGGTGTCCACTGGCTGGTGCGGACGCACACACCTGCGCCGATCGCACGCGCAACTCCGCCTTGCGTGTCGGTCAGGTAGCCGTCGAGCCGTTCTCCGGTCGCGGCTGAGCCTGTCGCAGGTAAGAGCGCCGCGCATACAGCCACGGTCGCGAGAGACATCCGAAATGCTGAACTCATGTTCTTGTTCCTCCTGATTTACGAAAAGTCAGGCCCCGCCTAAGCGCCGGAACCTAAAAGAGAATCTCCCCAGGGTTCACTTAATATCACAATGGTGATGTCAAAGCAAACATGCCGAAATCATAACATGGTTTGGAGGAAAAAAGCATAGGGGCTTGTTGCTAAAATGAAACGCTGCGGTCAAGCTACGCCTCGATTTTCGTAACGCGCCGTCGTACTCCCGTTTGCTCCGCTCGATGTCGGTTTCGCACATGCGAGCGGCATGCCTGCTTCATGCCTTTGTAATAACGCGGCTTCAATTCCGCACCCCTTATTTCGTCGTTCTGGCGTACGCCAGAACCCATGTCGGTTTGAAAATGGGTCCTGGTCTTCGCCAGAACGACGACGAGTACCGCGGTCCCTGATCCAGCCGAGCTTCAGCAACTATTGCGCCCGTGCGCTGTCCTCCGCGGCGGCGCAGCATCCATAACTCTAAGCGCCGAGGCGCTCAGGGTTTTCCGTCGAAGTGAAGCCGTGCGGCGAGCACGTTTCGCATGGTAAAATTGACACTTTTTAGCTCGCCTAAAACGGTTTTGCCGTCACCCGCATGGATCAAGTCGCCAAAGAAACGCTGCCAGTAAGCCTCGAAGAGGAAATGCGCCGCTCGTATCTGGATTACGCCATGAGCGTGATCGTCGGACGCGCGCTCCCCGACGTGCGGGATGGATTGAAGCCGGTGCACCGCCGCATCCTGTTCGCGATGCACGAAGCGAACACCGTCTGGAACCGCTCCTACGTGAAGTGCGCTCGCGTGGTCGGCGACGTGCTGGGCAAATATCATCCGCACGGCGACTCCGCGACCTACGAGGCCCTGGTGCGGATGGCCCAGGACTTCTCGATGCGCTATACGCTGATCGACGGCCAGGGCAACTTCGGCTCGATCGACGGCGACTCCGCCGCGGCCTACCGGTATACCGAATGCCGCCTGGAGCGCATCACGTCGGAAATGCTCGCCGACATCGACATGGAAACCGTCGATTTCGAGCCGAACTACGACGGCAAGGAGCAGGAGCCGGTCACGCTGCCGACCCGCGTGCCGAACCTGCTGGTCAACGGCTCGTCGGGGATCGCGGTCGGCATGGCGACCAATATCCCGCCGCACAACCTGTCCGAAGTGATCGACGCGTGTCAGGCGCTGCTGAAAAACCCGCTGATGACGATCGACGAGCTCATCGAGATCATCCCGGCGCCCGACTTCCCGACCCGCGGGATCATCTATGGTGTGTCCGGGGTGCGGGAAGGCTACCGCACCGGCCGCGGCCGTATCGTGATGCGGGCGCGGACCCATTTCGAAGAGGCGGACAAGGGCGGGCGCATGTCGATCATCATCGACGAGCTGCCTTACCAGGTGAACAAAGCCAACCTCCTGATGCGCATCGGCGAGCTCGTCCGGGAGAAGAAGATCGAAGGCATTTCGGACATTCGCGACGAGTCCGACAAGCGCGGAATGCGCGCGGTCATCGAGTTGAAGCGGGGCGAGAACGCCGAGATCATCCTGAACCGGCTGTGGAAAGAAACGCAGCTTCAGGACACTTTCGGCATGAATATGGTGGCCCTGGTCGACGGCCAGCCGCGCCTGCTCAACCTGAAGCAGTTCCTCGAAGCCTTCCTGCGCCACCGCCGCGAAGTCGTCACGCGCCGCACCGTGTTCGAGCTGCGCAAGGCGCGCGAGCGCGGGCACATCCTCGAAGGCCTCGCGGTCGCGCTGTCGAACGTCGACGAAGTCATTGCGCTCATCAAGGCGGCAGCGAGCCCGGCGGAAGCGAAGGTCGGCCTGATGGGCCGCTACTGGCGGTCCACGATGGTCGAGGAGATGCTGGCGCGCAGCGAAGGCCCGATCTCCAAGCCCGAAGGACTGTCGACCGAATACGGCCTGTTCCCGCAGGGTTACAAGCTCTCCGACGTGCAGGCGCAGCGCATCCTCGAAATGCGCCTGCAGAACCTGACCGCGCTGGAGCAGGACAAGATCGTCGCCGAGTATCGCGACACGATGGCCAAGATCATCGATCTGCTCGACATCCTCGCGAACCCGGCGCGAGTGACCAGAATCATCTCGGACGAGCTCGCCGCGATCCGCGCGCAGTACGGCGACGAGCGCCGCAGCGAGATCGTCACGACGACGCAGGATCTCGGGACCGAAGACTTCATCACGCCCGAGGACGTGGTCGTCACGATCTCCCACGGCGGCTACATGAAATCGCAGCCGGTCGCGGACTATCGCGCCCAGAAGCGGGGCGGTCGCGGGCGGCAGGCGACGACGACGAAGGAAGACGATTTCGTCGAGAAGCTCTTCATCGCCAACACCCACGATTACATCCTGTGCTTCTCGAACCACGGCCGGGTGTACTGGCTCAAGGTCTACGAGGTGCCGCAGGGCAGCCGCGTCTCGCGCGGCCGGCCTATCGTGAACCTGGTGCCGCTGACCGACGACGAGAAGATCACCGCGGTACTTCCGGTCAGGGAGTTCGGCGAGGACCATTTCGTCTTCATGGCGACCGCGAACGGCACGGTCAAGAAAACCGCGCTCGCCGCGTTCTCCCGCCCGATGACCCGCGGGATCATCGCGGTCACGCTCGACGAAGGCGATTACCTCATCGGCGTCGCAGTCACCGACGGCAAGCAGGACATCATGCTGTTTTCCGACGCCGGCAAAGCGGTTCGCTTCGACGAAGGTGAAGTGCGCGCGATGGGACGCTCGGCGGGCGGCGTGCGGGGCATGCGGCTCGCGGAAGGCCAGCACGTTATCTCGCTGATCACCGCGAGTGACGAGACCCTTTCGGTACTGACGGCCACGCAGAAAGGCTACGGCAAGCGCACCGCGGTGCTCGACTACACGCGGCACGGCCGCGGCACGCAGGGCATGATCGCGATCCAGTGCAGCGAGCGCAACGGCAAGCTCGTCGGTGCGCAGCTCGTCAGCAGCGACGACGAGGTCGTGCTCATCACGACCGGCGGGGTCCTGATCCGCACCAGGGTCGCCGAGATTCGGGAGGTCGGCCGCTCGACCCAGGGCGTGCGCCTCATCAACCTCGGCGACAATGAAGCGCTGGCGGGCGTCGAGAAGATCCTCGAGCCCGAGGACGACCCCAACGGTAACGGGAACGGGAACGGCGGCGACGCTCCGACGGGATCAGCCGGAGAGGCGGCCGGCACCCCGGCGCCTGAAGCCGGTGGCGACGCTGACACGCCGGACGAACCCGGCGAACCCGGCGACACCCCTTGACCCCCGATACGCTCGACTCACCCCGGTTCTAATCACCTGATCCCCACCATTTATGTCACGCGTATTCAATTTCAGTGCAGGCCCGGCGGTGTTGCCGGAACCGGTCCTCGAGCAGGCCGCCCGGGAGATGCTCGACTGGCACGGCAGCGGCATGTCGGTGATGGAAATGAGCCACCGCGGCAAGGAGTTCATCTCGATCCACGCGGATGCCGAAAGCGACCTGCGCGAGCTGCTCGCGATTCCCGCGAACTACAAGGTGCTTTTCCTGCAGGGCGGGGCGGCTGCGCAGTTCGCGATGATCCCGCTCAACCTGCTGCGCGGTAAAACGAGCGCCGATTACGTCAACACCGGCCAGTGGTCGAAGAAAGCCATCGGCGATGCGAAGAAGTATTGCAAGGTCAACGTCGCCGCGAGCTCGGAAGCGTCGAGCTACACCTGTGTGCCGAAACAGTCGGAATGGAAGCTCCACCCCGATGCGGCTTACGTGCACGTGACGACCAACGAGACGATCGGCGGCGTCGAGTTCCACTGGACGCCCGACACCGGGAGCGTCCCGCTCGTCGCCGACGCCTCGTCGCACATCCTGTCCCGGCCGATCGACGTCGCGCGTTACGGCCTGATTTACGCCGGCGCGCAGAAGAACATCGGCCCCGCGGGGCTGACGATCGTCATCGTACGCGACGATCTCATCGGCGAGGCCGCCGCGACGACCCCTTCGGTCTTCGACTACAAGATCCAGGCCGACAACGATTCGATGTACAACACCCCGCCGACCTACGGCATCTACGTCGCGGGTCTCGTCTTCCAGTGGCTCAAGAAGCTCGGCGGCCTGAAGAAGATGGAAGAGATCAACATCGCCAAGTCGAGCCTCGTCTACGATTACCTCGACCAGAGCGAGTTCTATCGCTCGCCGGTGGCGAAAGAAGACCGTTCGCGCATGAACATTCCGTTCACGCTGAAGAGCGATTCGCTCGACAGCGCGTTCCTGAAAGAAGCCGAAGCGCGCGGGCTGACCCAGTTGAAAGGCCATCGTTCGGTCGGCGGCATGCGCGCGTCGGTCTACAACGCGATGCCGATGGAAGGCGTGCAGGCGCTGGTCGAATTCATGCGTGAGTTCGAGAAGAAGCATGGCTGAGGCGTTTCGCGTTCTCACGCTCAACTCGATTTCGCCTCTGGGCTTGAAGCGCTTTCCTGCGGGGCGATACACCGTCGGCAACCACGTCGCCGATCCCGACGCGATCCTGCTGCGCTCGCACGACATGCACGGCATGGACATACCCGCGCAGGTGAAGGCGATAGGCCGCGCGGGCGCGGGCACGAACAACATCCCGGTCGTGGAATTGAGCCGGCGCGGCGTGCCGGTGTTCAACGCGCCCGGCGCGAACGCCAACGCGGTCAAGGAGCTCGTGCTCGCCTCGATGCTCATCGCGGCGCGTAACCTGGTGCCGGCGGTCCGCTTCGTCGACAGCCTCGCGGGGGACGACGCCGCGCTTCACAAGCTGGTCGAAGACGGCAAGAAGCATTTCGTCGGCACCGAGCTTCCGCGGCACTGCCTGGGCATCATCGGCCTGGGCAAGATCGGCAGCCTCGTGGCGGACGCCGCGATCAAGCTCGGCATGAACGTCGTCGGCTTCGATCCGCACATCACCGTCGACGCTGCGTGGAGCCTGCCGTCGCAGGTGAAGAAAGCGCACTCGATCGAGGAAGTCCTCAAGGCGAGCGAGTTCGTGACACTGCACGCGCCGCTTCTCGACGTCACGCGTCATATGATCAACGGCGAGCGCCTGAAGCTCATGAAGCACGGCGCGATACTGCTCAACTTCGCTCGCGACGGCCTCGTCGATGAAGTCGCGCTCCTCGAAGCGCTCGATGCCAAGCGCCTGCGCTACTACATGTGCGACTTTCCGACCCAACTGCTGCAGGGGCACGCGAGCGTGGTGGCGCTGCCGCATCTGGGCGCGTCGACGCGCGAAGCCGAGGACAACTGCGCGATGATGGTCGTCGATCAGGTGCGCGATTTTCTCGAGCAAGGTAACATCGTCAACGCCGTCAATTTCCCCGATGTCGTAATGCCCCGCGAAGCGCCGTTCCGGGTCGGAATCGCCAACGCGAACGTGCCGAACATGGTGGGCCAGATCTCGACGGCGATGGCGAAAGCGGGCCTGAACATCCATACCATGCTGAACAAATCCAAGGCGCAGATGGCGTACACCCTGGTCGACACCGACAGCGCCGTCCCACCGTCGCTGCTCGCCGATCTCGCCGCCATCGAGGGCGTGCTCTCGGTGCGTTATCTGCCCGAGGAATAACGCTACAGGAGCCGCGACGGGCGCGGGATACGCTGCGGCGCCACGCGCGCAAGCCGTGCCCGGCATGCTGATCACCGGCAGTCATTCATGACCGAAACGCTGAAAAAACTGCGCGACAAAATCGACGCGCTCGACGCACGCCTCGTGAAGCTGCTCTCCGAGCGCGCGCGACTCGCCCAGCAGGTCGGCCACGTGAAGCAGGGGGCGGCGGTGTATCGCCCCGAACGCGAAGCCCAGGTCCTGCGGCGAGTGGCCGAGCTCAATCCGGGGCCGCTGCCTGACCGCGCGCTGCAGCGCGTCTATACCGAGATCATGTCGGCGTGCCGCGCGCTCGAAGACAAGATGACGGTGGCGTATCTGGGTCCGGAAGGCACCTACAGCCAGGAAGCCGCGATCAAGCATTTCGGCGGCGCGGTGCCGACTTCGGCGTGCGCGTCGATCGACGAGGTGTTTCGCGGGGTCGAAGGCGGCGCGGCCGGCTATGGCGTGGTGCCGGTCGAGAACTCGACCGAAGGCGCGGTGGGCCGCAGCCTCGATCTCCTCCTGTCCACGCCGGCGCGCGTGTGCGGCGAAGTGATGCTGCCGATCCGCCAGTGCCTCATGAGCAAGACCAAAACGCTCAGCTCGATCCGCAAGGTGTATTCGCACACCCAGAGCCTCGGCCAGTGCCAGCGCTGGCTCTCGCGCCATCTGCCGCACGCCGAGACCATCGCGGTCGTGAGCAACGCAGAAGGCGCGAAGATGGCCGCGCGCGAGCGTGGCGCCGCCGCGATCGCGAGCAAAACCGCTGCTTCGCTTTACGGCCTGCAACTGCTCGCGCGCAACATCGAAGACGAAGCGAAGAACACCACGCGCTTTCTCGTGATCGCCGAGCACGACGCGCCGCCTTCGGGCAGGGACAAGACTTCGCTCATCCTGTCCACGCGCAACGCGCCCGGTGCGATACACGACCTGCTGACGCCGCTCGCAGCCAACGGTGTGAGCATGAGCAAGCTCGAATCGAGGCCCGCGCGCACCGGTCTGTGGGAATACGTTTTCTACGTCGACCTCGAAGGCCACGCGAGCGATGGGAACGTCGCGCGTGCGCTGGCAGAGCTCCAGCGCAAGGCATCGCTGTTCAAGAATCTCGGCTCGTATCCCGCGGCCGCCGCGTAGTAGCGACGCGCAGTGTCGAGTGTTTAGTGTTTAATGAACACCGCGCTGATCGCTCGGCACCGCCTTCACTGAACACTTAACACTTGAG
>JAQGNC010000177.1 GCA_028292065.1 Betaproteobacteria bacterium | reverse complement strand
CTCTTCGCCGATCAGGTTTTCAACGGGGACTTCGAGGTTGTCGATGAAAAGCTTGTTGGTATCGTGGTTGACCAAGTTGCGGATCGGATTGATGACGAGCGCCTTGCCGGCTTCCTTCACGACGACGATGAAGATCGACATGCCTTCCGATTTCTTCTTCACCTGGTCGATCGGCGTGGTGCGGGCGAGCACGATCATGAGATCGGAGTGCTGCAGGCGCGACGTCCACACTTTCTGGCCGTTGATGACGTAGCGGTCGCCCTGGCGCACCGCGGTCGTCTTGATCTTGCTCGTGTCGGTTCCCGCGGTCGGCTCGGTGACCGCCATCGACTGCAGCCGCAGCGCTCCGGTCGCGATCTTCGGCAGGTATTTCTGCTTCTGCTCGGCCGAGCCGTGCCGCAGCACCGTTCCCATGTTGTACATCTGCCCGTGCACCGAGCCCGAGTTCGCGCCCGAGCGGTTGATCTCTTCCATGATGACCGACGCTTCGGTCAGCGTCAGTCCCGAGCCGCCGTATTCCTCCGGAATCAGCGCGGACAGCCAGCCGGCTGACGTGAGCGCGTCGACGAACGCTTCGGGGTAGCCGCGCGCTTCGTCGACTTTCTGCCAGTAGGCGTTGTCGAACTGGCTGCACAGCGCGCGCACGCCTTCGCGCAGCTCGGCGTGGGGATCTTCGGGGGAATCGAGAGTCTTCATGATGCGGGATGGGATTTCGGTTCTGTTGCGGAGGCGGCTAGGATATAGAGCGGCGCCGCAACGATCAAGAACACGAACGAGGGCGAACGAGCGACCTGGCGCTTCGCAGCCTTTGTCGCGCGCGCACGAAGCCCTCGCCGCCGCGCGTGCTTCCCGCAAAACCCGACGCGGCCGCGCCGGAGTGCTACCGACACCCGCTTCCTACCGCGGCGGCTTCACTCTCAGGTTGTTGACGACGTCCTTGACGCCTTCCACGCGGCGCGCGGTCGCGACCGCGGTGCGGATCATCGCGTCGTTGTCGACGAAACCGTTGAGCGACACCACGCCGCGATACGTGTCGACGTTGATCTCGGCCGCGCCCTTGATGCCCTCCTCTTTCGCGAGCGCGGTCTTGACGCGCGCCGTGAGTGTCGCGTCGTCGACGAATTCACCGGTGCCGCGCCGTTCGGCGGTCGGCGCGCACCCTGCCGCGACGCCGAGGAATACGACGAGGAACGCCCACATCAGATAGTTGCGTGGATTGACCATGGCAGGCTCCATCAGGTTGAGAAAGGTGCGCGCCGAACCCGCAACTTGCATACCGTGAGTGCCCCGCCAGCGCTTTGCGCGCGGCGGCATATACCAAAGATAGGAAAGGCCGCTGCGCCATGGCTGCCTTACTGCCCTTTCATCCCCGGCTGCTGCGCCACCTTGCGCCACTTCGCGAATTCAGCCACGAGATACTCGCGCGCCGCGGGCGGCCCGATGAAGGTCGGGTCGTAGCCGTTTTCGGCGAGGCGCGCCGCAAGGTCCGGCATCCGGGCGAGCTTGTCCATCGCCGTGGTCAGCCGCGTCTGTATCGGGCGCGACAGCGCCGCGGGTCCGACGAGAAAGCGGAAGTTGCCGGGATCGACGCTCGGCAGCCCGAGGCTGTCGAACGTCGGAACGTTCGGCAGGGTCGCGGCGCGCTTCGCGCCGGTAATCGCGAGCGCTCTCACCGCGCCGGTCTGCACGTGCGAAACGATGCTCGACGGCGTGACGTAAGCGACGTCTATATGCCCGCCGAGCAGATCGACCAGCGCGGCGCCCGCGCCTTTGAAAGGCACGTGCGTGACCTTCACGCTCGCGGCTGCGTTGAACATTTCCCCGGTCAGGTGACCCGACGAGTTCGGGCCCGCCGAGCCGAAAGTGAGCTTGCCCGGATTGCTCTTCGCAAACGCGATCAGCTCGGGGAGCGTCTTCGCCGCGAGCGAAGCGCGCACGATCAGCACCGTCGGCGAGGTCGCGACGATGTTGAGGAACGCGAAATCCTTCTCGGGGTGGTAAGGCAGCGACGCAAGAATCGCGGGGTTGATGGCGAATGCGCTGTCCATGAAGCCCAGCGTGTAACCGTCAGCCGGCGCTTTGGCGAGTATCTCGGTGCCCACGACACTGCCCGCGCCCCCGCGGTTGTCGACGACGACCGGCTGCCCGAGCACTTCGGCCAGGCGCGGTGCGATCAGACGCGCGAGCAGGTCGGTGCCTCCGCCCGGCGCGAAAGGCACGATGAGGCGTATGGGGCGCGTCGGATACTCGGCCGCCGACGCGAGTGCGGCACAAATCAATGCGACGATTGCAAATAAACGAACGACGATGGGACGCATGCGCGACTGTCCTCCTGTGGGCTCGGCGCTCTGCGGCGCCGCGGCTCATTGTAGCCGTCATGCAGGAGCCTTCAGCCTAAGCGTGATCCACGTCGGCGCATGATCGCTGGGTTTTTCGCGGCCGCGATACTCGGCGTCGACTTCCGCAGCTTTCAGCCTGGGCTTCAGATCCGGGCTCACCAGCAGGAAATCCATGCGAAAACCCGCGTTGCGCCGGTGCGCCTGCGCGTTGACCCAGAACGTATAGATAGTCTCGTCGGGATGCAGGTGGCGTGTCGAATCGGTCCAGCCCTGCGCGAGCAATCGTCGATACGCTTCACGCGTTTCCGGCTGCATCACCGCGTCCCAGCTCCATGCGTGGGCGTTATAGATGTCCGCATCCGTCGGCACGACGTTGAAGTCACCGGCGAGCACGACCGGTTTGCCGCACTCGTGGAGCGCGTGAGCGTGGACGATCAGGCGCTCGAACCACGCGAGCTTGTAATCGAACTTCGGTCCGGGCTGGGGGTTGCCGTTGGGAAGGTAGATCGACGCGACGACCAGGCCTTTGACTTCGGCTTCGAGATAGCGCGCCTGTGCATCGCTCGCGTCACCCGGCAGGCCGCGCCGGATTTCGGTCGGCGTTTCACCTTTTGCGAGTATCGCGACACCGTGGTGCGCCCGCTGCCCGTGCCAGACCGCGCCGTAACCGGCGTCATGAAGGGCGCGTGCAGGGAACTTGGTGTCGTCGGTCTTGACCTCCTGCAGGCAGACGATGTCGGGACTCGTCTCGGCCAACCACTCGAGCAATCGGGGCAGGCGGCCGTTCACGCCGTTGACGTTGTAGGTGGCGATTTTCAATCGTGCTTCCTTGTCGACATTGCGTGGGGTCTGACCCCGGTTTGTTGGGGTCAGACCCCGGTTTGATC
>JAQGNC010000148.1 GCA_028292065.1 Betaproteobacteria bacterium | reverse complement strand
CTTTGAGGATCTGGCGCGGCCCGCCGAAAGCGACGAGGAGCCGCCTGAAGCTCTCGTCCGGGAGCCCCGGCGCGAGGCTCAGCGCGACCCACGCAGCGAGCTCTTCGTCGAGGTCCATCGGCAGGGTCGCCGCGGGGGGCTACACCCGGTGCGGGAGACCCGGGTTTTTACGGGTTGGCAATGATGTCTGCGACCGCAACCGGGCGGGTCGCCTGCATCACCAGCGCGTACGAGGCGCGATCGAACACGCGGAAAACCATCACGAGCCCGTAGCGCTCGGCGGGCAGCGCGAACTCGGAAGGTTTCAGCGGCGCGGTGGTTTCGAAGAGCGGACTGTCGCGGCCGCCGAGCTCCGCGGGCACGTAGGGGATGCGATCGTCTTTGCCCGTCGGACCGGAGCGGCCGAACAGCGGCTCGGTGCGCTCGGCATAGCGTGCGCTGCGCAGGTCGCGATGCAGCGCCAGGACGTGGCCGATCTCGAGCCCGTCGCGCGAGCCTTTCGACAGCACGACGATCGCGAGCGGTCCGGTTTCCCAGAGGCCGCCGTAAGTCGAGACCACGCGCCCGCGTACCTGCGCCTGCGGCGCGTGCGGCACGTAGCCGAACATCGGCTTGTCCGGCGGCACCGGGAGCAGGCGGTCACCGCGGTAGACCTCCTGCACGGCTTTGGTGATCGAGACCGTGGTGATCTCGCCGGGCCGGGAAATCTCGGCTTCGCCGAGGTAGACCGCGACATAGCCGAGCTTCTGGTTGGTTTCCGGGTCGATCAGCGGGTCGCCGCGGCGGAAAATCTGGAAGCGGCTCACCTTGCTTCCGGCGAGGCCTTTGACATACGCGACGCTGCCGGCGCCGAGCACGACCCGGTCTTCCTGCGTCGCGACGATCTCGGGCGCGCTGTCGAGCTCTTTCTCGGAGACGACGAGCGGCCGCGACAGGAACGGCTCGATCGCCGACGGCGGGATCGCGTGTATCGCGTCGGCATCGCGAGGCTCGATGCGCGCACGCGGGCTCATGCGCGAGGTGTCGAGCCGCATCGTGACCTGGGTGCCGCGGCGGTCGAGCACCAGCACGTCGCCGGGATAGATGCGGTGCGGGTTGCGCAGCTGCGACTGGTTCATCTTCCACAGCTCGGGCCAGCGCCACGGGTCTTTCAGGAACTTGGTGGCGATACCCCACAGCGTGTCCCCGGGCACGACGACGTAGCGGTCAGGCGCGTTCGGCTGCAGGTCACCCGTCGTCGCCGTAAACCCCTGAGTCGACAAAGACAGCAGGAAAATCAGCGATATAATTGCTTTTTTCATTGCGCACCCCAATTTGAACCACACCGGTCTCGCGCCGCAGATTGTACGCGTGGCGGGCGGGTCGCAATCCTGACGTAGTGGATTAAATTCTGCATTTAGCTGCCTAGACAGGCAAGTTTTTTATGGCTTTATTACCCATTTTGCATTATCCGGATCCGAGGCTCCACAAAGTCGCGACCAAAGTGCGGGTCGTCGACGACCGCATCCGCACGCTGGTGCGCGACATGGCCGAGACGATGTATGCCGCGCCCGGGATCGGCCTTGCAGCGAGCCAGGTCGACGTGCACGAGCGCGTGCTGATCATCGACATCTCCGACGCCCGCGACCAGCTCCAGACGTTCATCAACCCCGAGATCGTCGAGGCGAGCGGCGAATGCGAGACCGAGGAAGGGTGCCTTTCGGTCCCCGGCGTGTACGACGTGGTGCGCCGCGCCGAGCGCGTGACAGTGCGCGCGCTCGACCTGAAAGGCGAGCCTTTCACCCTCGACGCCGACGGGCTCCTTGCCGTATGTATACAGCACGAGATCGATCACCTGGACGGAAAGGTCTTCGTCGATTATCTTTCGCGCCTGAAGCAGCAGCGTATCGCCGCCCGGATGAAGAAGCAGCAGCGCGCGGCGATGTAGCTGCGCGGCCCGCGGCATCACGCCGCTCCCGACCCTCTCCCCATGAAACTCGTGTTTGCCGGCACGCCCGACTTCGCGGCGGCTGCGCTGGACGCGCTCCACCGTGCAGGCCATTCCATCGCCCTCGTCCTCACCCAGCCCGACCGCCCTGCGGGGCGCGGCCTGCAGCCGACCCCGTCAGCCGTGAAGCGCCTCGCCCAGGCGCTCGAGCTGCCGGTGCGCCAGCCGCTGTCGCTGAAAGAACCTGAAATCCAGCACGAGCTCGCAGCGCTCGAGGCTGACGCGATGATCGTCGCCGCGTATGGGCTCATCGTGCCGCAGGCGGTGCTCGACCTGCCGCGGCTCGGCTGCATCAACATCCACGCCTCTTTGCTGCCGCGCTGGCGCGGCGCCGCGCCGATCCAGCGCGCAATCCTCGCCGGCGACGAAACAACCGGGATCAGCATCATGCAGATGGACGCGGGGCTCGACACCGGTCCGGTGCTGCTCGGGGAATCGACCGTCATCGCCGCCGATGACACCGCGCAGACCTTGCACGACCGCCTTGCCGCGATCGGCGCGCGTCTCGTCGTGGATGCGCTCGAGCGCGAGCGCACGCCGGTGCCGCAGGCCGCGTCGCGCGCCACCTACGCCGCCAAGCTCGACAAGCGCGAAGCGACTATCGACTGGAAAGAGCCCGCGGAGGTCATCGCGCGCAAAGTGCGCGCGTTCAACCCGGTGCCGGGCGCGAGCACGACGCACCGCGGCGCGGCGCTCAAGCTGTGGCACGCGCGAGCCAGCGAGCCCGTCGGGGACAGCGTCCCCGGCACGATCATCCGCGCCGGCAAAGACGGGGTGCTCGTCGCGTGCGGCGGCGACAGCACGCTCGAAGTGACGCAACTGCAACGGGCGGGCGGCAAGCGCCTTGCTGCCTCTTCCTTTCTCGCCGGCAGCCCGCTGCATCCGGGCGAGCGGCTCGGCGCCTGATGGACGAAGTCCAGCGGCTTGCGGCCGGCGCGGTGGGACACGTGCTCAATGGGCGCAGCCTCGACGCCGAGCTGCGCGCGGTCTCCGGCCGGCCGACGCTGACCGCGCAGGACCGCGGCGCGCTGCAGGACATCTCGTACGGGACCCTGCGCTTTCTCGGCCAGCTCGACGCGATACTTGATCGATTGCTCCAGCGGCCGCCGAAGGATTCACGGATCCGCGATCTCCTGCGAGTCGCCCTGTTCCAGCTCGTGCATACGCGAGCGGCGCCTCACGCGATCGTCGACCACGCGGTGCGCGCGTGCGTGCTGCTGAGCTCGCCGGCCGCCAAAGGCCTGGTCAACGCGGTGCTGCGTAACTTCCTGCGCCAGCGCGAAAGCCTGATCAAAGAGGCGCAGCAGACCGACGTCGGGCGCTATTCGCATCCGCAGTGGTGGATCGACAAGCTGCGCGAGCAGGATCCCGAGCACGCGGAAGCCATCCTCGAGAACGCCAATCGGCACCCGCCGCTGACGCTGCGCGTGAACGCGAGGCGAGGCAGTGTCGAGGCGTATCTTGCGCGGCTCGAAAGTGAAGGGCTCGCGGCTCGCGCGCTCGGCGGCAGCGCGGTCGTGCTCGAGCGTCCGGTTCCGGTCGAGCGCCTGCCCGGGTTTGCGCAAGGTGACGTGTCGGTGCAGGACGCTTCGGCCCAGTATGCGGCGCCGCTGCTGGACGTGCAGCCCGGCTCGCGCGTGCTCGATGCGTGCGCCGCACCCGGCGGCAAGACCGCGCACATCCTCGAGATCGTCGACGCCGATGTCGTCGCGCTCGACAACGATCCCGCGAGGCTCGAGCGCGTGCAGTCGAATCTCACGCGGCTGCACCTGAATGCGCAAGTCGTCTGCGGCGACGCGGCGCTGCCCGCGGCGTGGTGGGACGGCGTCGCGTACGACCGCATACTCGCCGACGTGCCGTGCTCCGCATCGGGGGTGGTGCGGCGCCATCCCGACATCAAGTGGCTGCGGCGTCCCGACGACATCGCGCGCTTTGCTGCGCGCCAGAGCGAGATCCTGGACGCGCTTTGGCAGCCGCTCGCCATCGATGGTAAATTGCTGTATGTGACGTGCTCGGTTTTTCGCGAAGAAAACCACGAACAGATCGAACGTTTCCTCGCCCGCCATCGCGACGCGCGACACCTGACTCTCCCCGGTCCGCATACCAACGCACAACAGCTCGCGGGCCGGATCCTTCCGGACGAACAGCATGACGGTTTTTTCTACGCGCTGCTGCAGAAGGCTTGAGCTGCTCGGCGCGTTTCTCGCGCTCTGGCTTGCCGCCACCGCCGCCATTCTCACGTTGTTCGCCGCGCCTGCCGGCGCGCAAGGCATCGAGGTCAAGAAGCCGACCGTCACGATAGAGGACAACGCGTATGTGCTCGACGCGCAGTTCGACATCATGCTGACGCCGACGCTCGAAGAGGCCGTCAACAAAGGCGTGCCGATCTATTTCCTGCTCGAGTTCGAGCTGATACGGCCGCGCTGGTACTGGTTCAACGACCGCGTCGTGTCGCTGCAGCAATCCTACCGGCTCTCGTATAACGCGCTGACCCGCCAGTACCGCCTCGGCGCCGGCCATCTCTATCAGAACTTCGCGACGCTGCCCGAAGCGCTCGAGGTGATGAGCCGCG